>JAIORK010000005.1 GCA_021108215.1 bacterium
TCAGTTTTTAAAAGTGTATTCGCAAAGCGAAAATTTTAGAGCAGCAGAAAGCAGATCAGCAATATCTGCTGCGGTCTACTGCTCTACTGCTCTACTGCTCTGCTGTTCTGCTGTTCTGCTGTTCTGCTGTTCTGTTGTTCTGTTGTTCTACTGTTCGGTTTTTAGAAGTGTATTCGCAAAGCGAAAATTTTAGAGCAGCAGAGCAGCAGAGCTGTCTCGCTGACGCTCGACAATGAGGTGTTCTTATGCGTGAAATCTACAGCCGCTTTGCAGTTGCCTATCTGGCCGGTGCGCTCGGTGGATTGGCCTATGCCTTGACAGCGTGGCTCTGTGATCAATGGCAGCTGTTTGAGTTGCTCTCTGTAAAAATGAGCGTTTTAAATTTGACATGGCCCTATTTGGCGGAAAGAATTCTTAAAGGGTCGCTTTGGGCCCTGCTGTTGGTTTTGGTCGGGCCTTTTTTCAAGGCGCGTGGTGCCTTGCTCGGGCTGATTTTAAGTCTGCTTCCGAGCGCCTATGTTTTGTTTATTTATTATCCTGCACATCATCTCGGGATTTTTGGATTTTCCAAAGGTATGTTGACCTTTCTTTTTGTCTTGCTTTTCAATGCTGCCTGGGGTTTTATCGCGGGCGGTATTTATGCGCGTCACTACCGTGTTTGATTTGGACATCTGAAAGAAAGGGGACTATCCATGCAACTCGTATTGGTGAAAATCGCCGCCCGCAGTTCAAAAGCAGTTAAAATCCAAGAGGTGTTGACCAAGCATGGTTGTAGCATTCAAATGCGTCTTGGCATGCATGAGGCGGCTGGAGACAGCTGTGCCGAAGATGGTTTGATTATTTTGAAAATCACTCCAGGCCAGGAGGTGGTCAACAACCTGACTGCGGATCTTCAGGCAGTGGGAGATGTCGAGGTCAAGGCTGTCTTGCTTTAATAGGCGATCGTGAATTTTCCGGCTTTAACTGCGTGACATGAGTGGGAAAGCATTATTGGAAGCAGGTTGAGCCGGGGACAGTTTGTTTGAGAGACAAACTGCGGGATGGCAATGAATTTTTATTTTTAGCCGGGCTTCATTACGGAAAGGTTTGCGCCGAAGCTATCTTCATTACAAAGTGAAGGCGGTGCACCGATGCCAGGCATACATAGACCCGGTGAACGTATTGGATCATGGGATGATAAGCTGGATGGGAATTTTGCGCAGGTCGCGTCTGAGCGCCAACCGGATTATGCAAGAATATTAAACCTGCTCAGACCGCGGGTAGGCGAGACATTACTTGATGTAGGCTCAGGCAGTGGCAAACTTCTTTCGGCTGCTGTGAAGCTGGGTCTGGACCCGACCGGAATTGAAGATACGCCGGAAGCTGCGGCAATCAGTCAGAAAACCGCCCCCGAAGCCAAGGTTGTCGTGGGGAGTGAAATCGAGCTTCCTTTTGAGGATAATCAGTTTGATCTGGTGACGGCGATGGATTTGATTGAGTATTTTCCCGAACCGTCAGAGGGACTTCATGAAATTCACCGTATTCTTAAACTGGGCGGCCGTGCCTGCCTGGTGTTGGGGAATGCGGAGTTTATCGGCAAAAAGGAAGATCGTTATGCGATATCGCCTTTTGACGATCCTGCGTCACTGTTTTTATCACTCAAAGAGTGGCGGGTTTTGTTAGCCGACGAAGGGCTTAGCATTGTCGCGATTCAGCCCAATTTACCGCAGTCCAGAATGCCGGTTTCACGTAATCCTGTGATAGGAAAAATATCTGCTTTTTTTATCCGTCTTTTTTTGGTTCTTATGCCCACCAAATGGAGCTATCAATTTATTTGTACCTGTTACAAGGATTAGGTTTTCCTCCACCGGAGCATGGCTTTTTTGTGAACATCCAAGCGACTATGCTACAATCCATTGGAATACGATCCATCAGGAGTGATGCAATGTCGCGCAAGAAATCCGATGACTATCTATGGCTGGCAATGAACAAGCCGGCAGAAGCAACCACGACACGCAAGGAAGATTGGGGGCGGCGCACTGTGTATGATTTGTTGCCCAAGGGTATCCCGCGTGTGGAAGCGGTCGGGCGTTTGGACCGCGCCAGCACCGGTTTGTTGCTTTTTACCAATGATTTTAAAAGTGCGCAGGAACTGTTGGATCCTGAGAACGCAATTTCGCGCGTTTATCAGGTGGTGACGGACAAACCACTGCCGCAAGAGGCGCTGACAACTTTGTCAGAGGGCTTGGTTTTAAAGGGAGGGACAGTCTGTTTGCCGGTGAAGGTCCGGAAAAGCAACACTCCTGCTTCAGGCCGGTCCTACCTTTTTACACTGCGCGAAGGAAAATACCGCGAAGTAAGACGTTTGGTCATGCATTTCGGGCGTAAAGTCCGGGGGCTGCATCGTCTCTCTTTTGGTCCGGTTTTATTGGATCAGATTAAATCCGGTCAGGTCAGGCCGCTGGCCCTTTGGGAGGTCAGTCGACTCCTTAAAATGGCACGATAAAAATCTGCGGGCTTAATATGCATTATATATATATATAATTTGGCCGCTCATATCCATACTTGATGCCCCGACCGGAAGTGTTATTATTTTTGGGACGCTGTGCAGCCCAGCGTGTTCGCGCCGGCACGATAATCACATCTTTTACCCTTGACGATGATTCTTTTCTTAGTGTATCATTCCCCTCTAATTTGAAGCCTTGGTTGGCGCCGGCGAAGCAAAAAGCGCATGTTTTTACCGGGGATTTATTTTTGGGCGGATAACTCAGTTGGTTAGAGTGCCACCTTCACATGGTGGAAGTCGAAGGTTCGAGTCCTTTTTCGCCTACCAATTACGATAACGGCATTTTTTCCGTTTTTGAATATTATTTCAAATAAGTTACAGTTATTTTCCGAAGTTTCATCTGCGGAAATAACAGGAGCGTGTCGCAATGGACCGTATCAAAGGAGGCGTCCTCATGGACGAAACGATGTCAGAAAGTACTCAGACGATAAAAATCCAGCTCCACGCCTTGATGCAATTGCAGGAGGTGGATGATAAGCTCAATCAACGCCGCGCCCAGATCAAAGCCATTGATGTCAAAATCAAGGATGAAGATAAAACCCTGACCCATCAGAGTTTCTTGTTGGATGAACGCAAGCAGGAAATTGAAACAATCACGAAAGACCGGCGTGAAGCTGAAGTGACGGTGAAACAAAAACAGGAAGAATCCCAAAAATTGGGTGGTCAGCTGTTTGATGTGAAAACCAATGAAGCCTATAGTACGTTGCAAAAAGAAATTTCTCAGAAAAAACAGGATGCCGGGCTTTTAGAGGAGCGCATCATTGAAATGATGGTGGCTGAAGATGAGATGAAACTTAAGCTGAAAGAAGCGGAGGAGGCCCTCAAAGAGGGCGAAGAGCAGGTGGCTGCCAAACAGGCTGAACAGCATAAGGGGATTAAGGACTTGGAAAGTGAAATCGAATCATTTAAAACACAATGGGAATCCGTTGCGACAAAAGTCCAACCCGATTACCTGGATCTTTATAAGCGGTTGCTTAAAAATAAAGCGGGCAGCGCCATGGCAAAAATTGAAAATGATATTTGCACCGGTTGCCGCCTTGCCATCCGTCCGCAAGCAAGCATTGAATTGAGAAAATACCGCTCTTTACTTTTTTGCGACAATTGCGCACGCATTCTTTACGTGGATTAATGACAACCCGTCAGACCGCAAACTCACCGATTATCCAAGACGCCCGACGTGTGCTTAAAATCGAGGCCAAAGCTGTCGCCAACCTTGTCAATCAGATCGGTGTCGAATTCGAACAAGCTATTGAAAAAATATTTTCCTGCCAAGGACGCGTGGTGGTATGCGGGTTGGGAAAATCAGGCGTGATCGGCCAAAAAATTGCCGCCACCCTGGCCTCGACCGGAACGCCGTCCATTTTCATGCATGCCTCGGAAGCGATCCATGGAGATCTCGGGATGTTGGTTTCCCATGATGTTGTTATCGGTATTTCCAATTCCGGCGAAACCGGGGAGCTGGTGCGTCTCATACCCTATATGAAGCGCCTGGGTATTTTTTTAATTGCCATGACCGGTAACTTACAGAGTTCTTTGGCGAGGAATGCTGATGTGACCCTCAATGTCAATGTCAAAGAGGAAGCCTGTCCGCATGGATTGGCTCCGACCGCCAGCACGACTGCGGTCCTTGCCATGGGGGATGCGTTGGCGGTAACCCTCATGAACCGTCGTGGTTTTAAACCGGATGATTTTTCCAGGCTTCATCCGGGCGGGGAGTTGGGCAAACGCTTCATCAAAATCCGCGATATTATGCATAAGGGCAACGCTATTCCGAAGGTTGCACGCCAGGCCGGCCTGGAAAGCGCAGTTTATGAAATGACCCGGAAACGATTTGGCTGTGTCGGCGTGGTGGATAATAAAGGGAAACTTGTCGGGATTTTTACAGATGGTGACCTGCGTCGCTTGGTGGGTAAGGATACGTCGCTTACTAAATATAAAGCCGGTCAAGTCATGACGGCTCGGCCGATTGTTCTGCGCGAGGATGAACTTGCAATCAAAGCGGTACGTGTTATGCAGGATAAACGGATTTTTGTTTTAATGGTTGTGAATACCCAAAAACAGTTGATTGGTGTCGTGCATTTTCTTGATTTGTTTGATGCCGGGGTAGTCTGATGCTGACCCGGGCCGCATTGACAGCACGTTTGAAGACGATCCGGTTTTTGGTCGCGGATGTCGATGGTGTTTTGACGGATGGCGGTATTGTGATTGATAATTTAGGTCACGAGAGTAAGTGTTTCGCTGTTACGGATGGGTTGGGTCTGGCATTGGCACGCTTGGGAGGTCTCCAGACCGCATTTCTTTCTGCGCGGGAGAGCAAGGTTGTCACCCTGCGTGCGCAGGAATGCGGGGTTTCTTTTGTCATGCAGGGAAAAAAGCAAAAAGGTACGGCGTTTGATGCTTTGTGTCTTCAGGCCGGAGTGAAACCTGCTGCGGTGTTATACATGGGGGATGATTTGCTGGATATGCCTGTTTTTGAAAAAGCCGGACTTGCGATTGCAGTCGCCAATGCGGCCCCGGAAGTCAAGGCGGCGGCACATTTTATTACAAAAAGGCAGGGCGGTCAGGGCGCGGTCCGTGAGGTCGTGGAACGCCTGTTAAAAGCCCAGGGTATTTGGCCGCGTGTTTTGGAACAACTGTTGAGACGTGATGCGGCAAAAAATTAAAAATACCCTTATCTATTTATTTTTGCGGGGGATGATTTTCGTGGTGGCACTTATCCCCCATCCCTTGGCCAAAGCAATCGGCCGGTTTTTAGGCGCACGTTTTTACGACTGGGTCCCCAAGGAACGCAATCGGGCTTTGCAGAATTTCGAACAGGCTTATCCGGATATGACCACTGCGGTCCGGTCCGGCTTGGTTAGAGATGTTTTCGTGAACCTGGGACAAAATGCCCTGGAATTGTTTGAAATGCTCTCTTACACCACGGCCAGGATTATCCGGCTGGTGGAAGGGGTGGAGGGTGCGGAACATATGCAAAGCGCGCTGGCCAAAGGTAAAGGTGTTTTGTGTCTGACCGGTCATCTGGGCAATTGGGAAATTTTACCGGTTTATATGTATCATATGGGATGGCCGGCCGCAGTGGTTGCGCAGGTGCTGTATGATCAGCGGTTGGATACACTTTTAAATGAATTTCGCGGAAAACATAACGTCCAGGTCATCAAACGCAGCAAAGTAACCAGTGAAATTATCCGTAGTCTGCGGCGCAATATGTTGCTGGGAATTTTAAATGATCAGGATACAGGCGTGGATTCCCGCTTTGCACCTTTTTACGGCAAACCGGCAAAAACACCGGTAGGCATATTTCGTCTGGCCAGGAAAATCGGGACGCCGGTCGTGCCGGTTTTTATCACACGCCAAGCCAATGGCCGGCATAAAATTTACATCGAACCGGCGTTGGATTTTCAAGTGAGTGATAATGAAGAAAAAGATTTGCAAGCCTGTGCACTTGCCGGGAATCTGGCAATTGAAAAATATGTCCGGCTTTTCCCGGAACAATGGGTTTGGTTTCATAGGCGGTGGAAAAGCCGTCCGGAAGGTGAGGCGGATGCCTGATCAGCAGAAGTGGTTTGTATCTGTAGCGGGATGTTGCATGCTATGTATGCTCTGTATTTTTGCCGGTTGCCGTCAGGCACCTCCGGCTGTGCGTTTGGCTGCCATTACAGGACACGATGAACCAACCATGCTCTTTGAAGGTTTTCGTATGGTCTCGACGAAGCTGCAAACAATTGAATGGGAGTTTGTGGCCCGGTCCGCCCAAATATTTGAAAAAATTAACTTGGCCAAAGCACAGGATGTCAAGGTGGTCTATTGGCGGCAAGAAAAGATTATGTCCACTTTGACTGCTGAGCGTGGCGTCATTGAGACCGGGACGAATAATATGCGGGCTGAAAAAAATGTTGTCATGGTTTCTCATGAAGGTATCCGTCTGTATACGGACCAATTATACTGGGACCATGAACATGAGAAAATTTATACGGATTTGCCGGTTAGGGTTGTGCGTGAAACCAGCGTTTTAACCGGTGTTGGTCTTCGCTCAGACAGCGAGCTCAAGCATATTGAGGTGCTTTCCGATGTGAATATTCAAATCGAATCAGTCAAAGATCTGGAGAATGCTGTGAAAGAAAAAAATACCGGGGAGTAAGCATGCGTATTAATCGTTTTTTACCCATAATTACCATCTGTTTATTGATGTCGGCCTGCGCGACCCAGCAGATCGTTGAGCTGACCAAAGATACCAAAGTTCAAATTCCCCGGAAAAAAAGCCAGGAAAAGAAGGTTGTCCAGGCGAAACAGGAACGGTTACAGGAACCGAATCTGGATCAGCCTGCCCGGATTACTTCCGACCGCATGCAATATCGTGAGCAAGGCCGGGTGACGGTTTTTAAGGGCAAGGTATGCGTGAATCAGGTGGATGCCTGGCTTTTTTCACCCTATTTGGAAGTGCGGTCTGAAAAGGGAATGGCGTATGCCCGTCAAGGTGTCCGGTTAATTGATCACGGCCGCGGGGTGACGGCAACCGCCCGGGAAATGGACTACAACCGTGATATGACCCATGTGATATTGCGCGATACAGTTGCGATTACGTCCCACGATGATGCGGGTGAAACCTTGAAAATGTATTGTGACCGTATGCGCTGGAATGAAAACCAGGACGCTGCTGTCGCGGACGGGCATGTGATTGTTCATTACAAGGATACGACAGCGACCGCCCATACGATGACCTATCACCGTCTGAAAAAGATGATGGTTTTGTCCGGTGAAAAAGCCAAACAAGCAAGACATCCCCGGGTTTTGCAGGGGACCAACACAATTACCGGTGAACTCATTACCATGCATATCAAGGATCGTGTGTATGAGGTGGAAGGGTCGGCCAAGGCCATTGTGCTTCCCGAATCCGCGCAGGCGAAGGTAACGGAGAGAAAACCATGACAACCAAAATAGCGGCTTTGAAGAAAGAGTTGGTAGGACCGCATGCTTTACTGACGGATAATTTGGTTAAAATATATAAGAAAAAACGGGTGGTCAATGAAGTGAATGTGGAGGTGAAGCGCGGAGAAATTGTGGGTCTGCTAGGACCCAATGGCGCAGGCAAGACCACAACATTTTATATGGTGGTCGGTATGATTCAGCCGGAGATGGGAAGGATTTTGCTTAAAAATGCGGAGAATGAAACGATTGAGATTACGGATCAACCGATGTATAAACGTGCCCGCCTGGGGATTTCATATCTCTCGCAGGAGTCGTCTGTTTTTCGGAAATTGACGGTGGAGGAAAATCTTCTGGCTATTTTAGAAACCCAGAATCTGGGCAAAGTGGAGCAGGGAAAAAGGCTCACCAAACTCCTGGAAGAATTAAATATTTCCCATCTGCGTAAACAAAAGGCGTATACCTTGTCGGGCGGCGAGCGCCGCCGCTTGGAGATTACCCGTGCGCTGGTGATTGATCCTGCGTTTATTTTGCTGGATGAGCCCTTCGTGGGGGTTGATCCGATCGCGGTTTTGGATATCCAAAACATCATCCGGCAACTGAAAAAACGCGGGATTGGGATCATGATCACGGATCACAATGTGCGCGAAACGCTTTCCATTACCGACCGGGCCTATATTTTGTACGAGGGCAAGATTCTGCTTTCCGGGTCCGCCAAAAAACTGGCGACCAGCAAAAAAGCCAAAGAAATTTATCTGGGCGAAAAATTTACACTTTAAAACTCTATCAAAATATAAAAGAAAAAGCATAGCCACAGATTGCACAGATGCACACAGATTATAAAAACATAAAATTTTTTCATGTTTTTGATTTTCATATTTTTTAATCATTTTAAAGCTTTTAATCTGCGGAAATCTGTGGAATCTGTGGTGAAATAGTTTAGAGAAAGAGATATAAATGGGATTTGACTGGTCTTGAGATCGTGATTTTGCTATCTTGGAGCAGAAGAAAAAATATAGGTGAGGCCCGCCATTGAAACTTTCAAGAGTTGTTTCTGTTTTTTTTCTGAGTATCTTCCTCTTTAGCAGTGCTGCCGAAGCGGTATGGCAGACCGTGACCATTGGCAGCGGTTTCAGTGATTATAATGATGTGACCGTAACCGCCGGTAGGAACGGTTCGTCAACCATGTATCTCTATGGAGCAAGTGATGATAATGAAATTCACGAGTTTTATTGGAACGGAATCGGGTGGGAAGATAATACCATTGCGGATACATCAGTGAGTAATTATATGGGAGTGGCGGTCGGTTCCGGCCGGAATAATGGTATGGTATATATCTATGGCAGCAATGAGGATGACCGTATTCATGAGTTTTATTATAACGGCACCGGTTGGGGCCGGACATCCACCACGGATGACGCCAGTAATTACAACCGGATGGTGGTTGGACCGGGACGCGATACTGCAACCCATTACCTTTATGGCGGCAATGATGATAATTTAATTGTTGAGTATTACTGGAACGGTTTGTTCTATAATGCTGAGTTTACAGCTGCAGAATCCGGGGATATGTGGGAACCTGTGATCGGCAATGGCCGCAATGACGGGACCAACCGCCTTTATTGCGCCTGTAGAGATACTCACGTCTATGAGTATACCCATAATGGTGCGGACTGGGACCAGGTGGATATGGGCACACTCATTGATGACGGTTATGCCATGGCGCTCGGTGCAGGTCGCAATGGTAATACGCTCAATTCGATTTATGCCGGCGACCGGGACGGTGTGATACAGGAATTCCGCCGGAACGGGAGCGACTGGGACCAAATTAATATGGGCGGTCCGGGTATCAATGATATCGCTTGTTATGGTGTTGCCATCGGGGATGGCCGCAATGACGGCGTGATCCGGGTTTATGGAGGTTTCGGTAACGGCACAACGTACGAGTATTTGTGGAATGGGACCAGTTGGAGCGCGGCCTCGCTGGGTGATACCGGTGGTGTATTAAACGGCATGGCATTGGGTATGGGGCGGCAGAGTGACGGCATCAATTCTGTTTTTGTCAGTTCTGATGATAATGTAATTTATGAGTATGTTTGGTTTACCGAGACACCCACCCCGAGTCCTTCACCAACCGATACGCCGGTCAATTCGCCTACCATAACCCCAACTCCCAGTATAACCCCAACGGTGACGATCAGTCCGACATCAACCATCACATCGACATTTACCCCCTCAGCCACAATTACATCTACATTCACTCAGACCGTAACCTTTACCCAGACCTTGACAGCGACCATTTCGCCGACGTCCACGATTTCACCGACCAATACCTATTCTCCCACGATCACGGTAACCCCAACGCGAACGGTGACCTATACAGCAACCCCTTCGCCGACGATTACCCTGACAATGACCGCTTCGCCGACAATGACGGTTACCCAGACCAGCACAGCCTCGCCAACCTATACAGTGTCACCGACCATTACGCAGACTTCAACCCCGAATTTGGCAGCCGAGGACTTATCCAATGTCATTGTGTATCCCAACCCCTACCGGGGAGATGTTAATTTGCGCGGGGAAATTATCCTTTTTAATCTGCCTGACCGGGCTATGATCCGGTTCTACACGGTTGACGGCAGGAAGGTAAAAGAAATAGTCAAGGATGACCCGGGAAACCGGGTGGTTTGGAATATGACCAATGAGAATGGCGCGGATGTCGCTTCCGGTGTTTATATTTATATTATCAAGACCATTCGTGAAGAACGCAAGGGCAAGGTGGTTATATTGAAGTAGGGAACGGTCATGACCGTTTCCGGCAATAAAATTTATATACCACGGATGGTATGTTTTACTGTTAGTACCGGCAAATATTGTGTTTTTCTGCTTTGAAAATACACTTTTATCTAGACCCGGTCTTTATTCCATGCTACTATTCGTTCATGAATTTAAAAATATTTATTCGTTCATTTTTAATCTTTTTCCGGCCTATGCGCTGGATGCTTTTTTTTGGTATTGCCGGCGCAGCCTTTGTTTTTACGATTGCAACCGCAATGGTGCAACCGGCCGGAATTGTAACCGCCCCATCACTTTCCCAAGTGGAATCAGCTCGACATTATTTTGCACCTGAGCGTCTTCAGGCTTTTTCCGGAAATGATTTTAATCTGATACCTGATCTGGTTGATTTTCTTGATCAACTGGAAAATAGCCTGCGCATGGCTGCGCCGGAAGCATCAGAGCTTGAAGACCTCTATGCAGAGTATACCCGGTTTACTAATCCTAACTTTGTAACCTTTGATATTTATACGATTCAGCGGGGGGATAATTACTGGAAAATCGCCAAACAACATGGGTATACCATTGATTCCATTGTGGGATGCAATCCTCATTTGGGTAAGGTAGTCTGCTATGTCCGCCAGCGGGTGTTGCTGCCTTCCCGCGGCGGGTCATTACACCTCGTGCGTGCGGAGGAAACATTGACATCAATTGCACTGGACTATGCGGTGACCAAAGAGATCATTTTGGAGGCCAATCTGATTGATCCGCAATGGGGTGTTATCCCCGGCATGTGGTTGTTTATCTCCGGTGCCAAACCGAGATATTTGTCTGAGGACATGCAAAAGCAGTACAATCAACGCGCCTTGTTTCGCTCGCCCCTGGCCGGACGGTATTCTTCCTTTTTTGGAAACCGGATTCACCCGGTGTTGGGTTTTTCGAAATTTCATAATGGCGTGGACATTGCCTGCCCCATGAATACCTGGGTGGGCGCGGCAGCCGCAGGAAAAGTCATTGCCGCAGGTAAAGGCGGTGCGATCGGAACGTATATTAAGATTGATCACGGTAATGGCTACAAAACTCTGTATGGTCATCTGAACAAAATTCATGTAAGCCGAGGCCGGCAGGTCAGCCGGGGACAGTTGATCGGCCGGGCCGGGGCCACAGGCAGGGTCACCGGACCGCATCTGCATTTTACAATTTATAAAAACGGCCGCGTAGTTAACCCGATGGATTATTTGTGGTAAACCGGATCGAGGAGGAATAGTGCCGAATATACTCGTGATACATGGTCCGAATTTAAACCTGATTGGAAAACGTGAACCGGATATCTATGGTTCGGAAAACCTTGAGGCGATGAACCGGCGAATGGAAATAGCGGCCAAGGAACTTTTGTTGGGTCTGAAAATTATCCAGGAAAACCATGAAGGTAAAATAGTGGAAGCCATTCAGACCGCGCCGGAGTGGGCGCATTGCATCATTATCAATCCGGCAGCGTATACACATACCTCGGTCGCGATTTTAGACGCTTTAAAGGCTGTTGCCATTCCGTCAATTGAAGTCCATCTTTCCAATGTTTATGCGCGCGAGGATTTTCGGCACCACTCATATATTGCAGGTACGGTAAAGGGGAGAATTATGGGCTTTGGCGCAGACTCTTATTTACTCGCCCTGCGCGCGGCCAAATCTATTTTGAATCCATAAAGGACTTATGAGAAATTTATTGCTTAGCCACTGGTATCCTAGGTGGATGAGTCAAAAGCTGTATTGGGGTCTGGCAATCCTGGTTGGATTGTTGGTTTGCTTTCCTGCTTTTTTAGCAGGGAAGGCAGCGGCGGTGCTTGTTTTGGGAACGCTTCTGCTGGGCGTTTTTGCCTGGTTGCTGCTGGCGTTTGATCAGGACCGGTTTTCCCAAATGGGTTTCGGGCCGGCCTTACTCCTGTTTTTATTTATTTCGATTATCACTGTGATGGCATCTACAGATCCGGCTTCCAGTATTAATCCCTTTTCTACAGAAATCAGTATGCTGCTTGTATTTTTACTCGCGTATCTCCTGGCCCGGCAGATGCGTACAGTCAGACCGGTATTGGCCGGTTTGTTGGGGTTGGGGATTATTTTGGCGGCGTATGGTTTTTTACAGCATATTCAGGGGATGCTGGATACCTATCAACACTTTTTCGGTCAAACGCCTCCGGAAAACAGGGTGGAGCAGGAAATTGCCAACCGTTTGCTCTCGCGCCGGGCATTTTCTTTGTTTACCTATCCCAATCTTTTGGCAGGATTTATTGCTTTGTTATTACCTTTGGGATTCTCGTTTATGCTGACCACCCGGCGCCGTGGACTGGGGTGGCTCTGGGGTGCCGGGGTTGTCGTGATGGTGATGGGTCTTTATGTTACCGGATCTGTCGGAGGCTGGCTGGCGGCGGTTGCCGGGATCGGTATGTTTTTTTTCCTGATACAGAGAAAAATTTTTCAGGACAAAAAAACAGCCATGCCCTGGTCGGTTTGGATTGCCGGTGCACTTCTCGCAGTAAGCGGCGCGGTGATTTTGATTTTGGTTCGCAATCCTGAGAGCTTTTTCAATGATATCATCACACGTTTGGCCAACTGGGGAAGTGCATTTCGCATGGGTTGGGACCACAGTCTTACAGGTGTCGGTCCGGGACTGTTCGGTGTGGTCTTCCCGGACTATCAAACCGAGAACGGTTATTATGTCCGCTATGCACATAATTTTCTTCTTCAGCGATTTTCCGAGACCGGGCTTTTGGGTCTGACCGCATTGCTGTGGTTTTTATTTACGCTCACCCGTCAGGCCTGTCAAAGTTTTGGCCGGGAGATGATGACCAACCAACGGTTGTATATTATTGCTGTTTTTTCCGGTGTGACCGCTGTTTTTTTGCATGCCTGTATTGATCTTGATCTTAATTTTGTAAAAACCAGCGTACTCTTTTGGTTTTTACTGGGCAGCGGGTTGGGGTTGGTTGCACCGAAAAAAAATACGGCAGAGCCTATTCAGATTCCGTACGAACGTTTGCTTCGTCTGGGTCTGGCCGGTATCGGTGTGATGGTATTATGGAAGGGCGGGAAAAGTCTGCCGGTCGAGGGCCTTTTATATATTGGTACCGGGTTGCTTTTGGTCCTCTTTTTTATTGGCCGGACGGATAACTACGCTTCCTGGTGGCAGCTGATGAAACGAATTCCTTTGCGTTGGCCTTTGAGTATTTTCATGGTGTGGGCGATTCTTTCCGCCATGGTCTCGCTTCATCCGGCTGGTGCAATTCCAGGGATGACCCTGGCCGCTTCGGGGCTGCTACTTTACATGTTGACTGTTTTGACGCCGCGTACGGGTCATTATTTAATACGGACCGCCGGGGCGGCGGCAGTGATTATTGCTTTGGTGGCGCTGAGTCAAATGATTTTTCAACCCGGCATGCGTGTGGATGTGCAGTGGCCTAATCCGAATTTGCTGGCTGCATTTTTTGCCATGGGTTTGCTGGTCAATATAATCACTCTTATTTTTAGTGCGCGGACCAATGCAGAGAGAATGGGTTCGGCCTTGGGTGTGCTGATTGTGTTTTTTGCCATGCTGGCAACAGGGTCTATGGGGGCTGTTTTAAATAGTATTGCCGGTTTGGGTGTGATCTTGTTCTGGATAAAAGTGCGTAAACCGCGGTATTTTAAATTCGTTGCGCTGGTCTTTGGCTTGTTCCTGATTCTGGCGATTGTGCTGCCTTTTCAGACCGGCGGACGCCTGCTTGATTTGAAAGGCTATAAGGCTCAAACCTATGAGCGTGTCCAAATTTTAAAATCGTCATCCCGGATGATTTTTCATCGGCCCGTGACCGGGTTCGGTCCGGGAAATTTCAGTCAGGCTTTTGAACGCTATAGCTTTCCCAATATCCGGGGATTGTCCCGTTTTGGAAAAATTGCGCAGTTCGCGCACAATGAACCAATTCAACTGATGGTCGTGACCGGTATTCCGGGCGGTTTGCTGCTGGTTTGGATCAGCTGGATTTTACTCATTCATTTCCGGCGTCAGAGCCGGGCGCCGGTTCCTTTGGAAGGAACCGTGGACGCCTCCGAGCAGGTATCCAGAATCGCCGCTTGGAGCGTTTTGGCAGGTGCTGCGGTGCATGGGTTGGTGGATTTTAATTGGCATCTTCCCGGATTATTTATCTGGTATATGATGCTTCTGGGGATTGCCGTTGCACCCATGAGCCGGTGGCGCACGGAAGAGAATATTTCACTGCTCGACATCGGCGCATGGCGCAGCCGGCTTGGCAAACTGTGCTGCCAGCCATTTCCGGTTCTTTTGGTGCTGGTTGTGATAGCCATTAGTCTGGCATCGATTCGTCCTTTGGTCAGTCACTACTTGCAAAATCTTGGTGAGGCGCAGCGCTATAAGCAAGATCTCAAAGCTGCTGACCGGGAATTTCAACGTGCGTTATCGGTCCATCCTTTATCATCCAAGGCGTATGATGCTTTGGGTCAAATCCGGGTTGATTTTTACGCCATGGTTGGTTCTGAGACCTGGTTCCGGCTTTCCGACTGGGCTTTTCAGAAAGCGTATGATCTCAATGGTATGAATGCCTATATTCATCGCCATATGGGAGGTCTGTATAAATTAAAAGCAGCTAAATCTTTGGGTGAAGAAAAAGCAGAATACTATGATAGGGCGGAACGGCAATATCTTTTGGGAATTGAAAAAGCGCCGCAAAAAGCATTACTCTATTTTGAATTGGGCAATCTTCTGCGCGATGCCGGGCGCATGGATTCAGCTGAACGTGCCTGGCGGGAGGCAATTGCGCTGGAGCCCAATTATGCAGCTGCGCACAGTAATTTAGGTGTCGCCCTGGAGATTCGCGATGAACTGATTGATGCGGAAAAAAGTTATAGGCGTGCTTTGGATGTGAAGGTTTTTGCAGCGGGTGCTGAGGGGAAATATGAATTGGAGCTGCTCACACTCAACTGGGCAGTGGTGCACTCGAATTTGGGACATTTGTATGAACAGCAGGCCCGCTGGATTGAGGCCTATACCGAATATAAAAAAGTTCTGGTTTTAGAGCCGGAGAATGCTTTGGCACAAAAACGTCTGGAAAATCTACAAAGAATCTTACCATGACACGGGAACCCCATCACCACGACTCCAGTCTAAATTTAGGGCAAGCAAATGATCGTAAATTGATTGATCAAACACTATCCGGCCACAATGAGGCCTTTGATGTCTTGGTCACACGTTATCGGGATCGTATCTATTCGCTGGCATATCATATGCTTTCAAATGCTGAAGAGGCCCAGGATATTGCACAGGAAGTCTTTGTCCGGGCGTATAAAAACCTGTCGAAATTCCGGCATGAATCAAGTTTTTATACGTGGCTTTACCGTATTGCGGTCAATATTGTTTATACCCAGGCCAAAAAAGCATCGCGTCGGCGGGAACTTTATGATCAGGCATTTAAGGATCTGAGGATGAAACCGGGAAAAATGCCTGAGACACCGGAAGGGTTGGCACAGTTAGAGGAGTTGAAAGAAATGATTCTAAGGGCGATTAGACAACTTGATCCGCGTTTCCGTCAGGTGCTGATTTTAAAGGAAATTGAAGGGCATGATGTCTCTGAGGTGGCAAAGATGCTTAAGCTGCCGCAAGGGACGGTTAAATCGAGATTATACCGCGCCCGGGAAGATTTAAGACATATTATCCAGTCCTGGAAAGCGTATTCGTCGGAGGGCACGACTGAATGAAGTGCGATAAACGGCAACAAAAAATTAGTCGATATGTTTTACAAATACTGTCGCCGAAAGAGATGTCGGAGCTGGAGGCGCATTTGAGTCGCTGTCCGGCCTGTTGGGGGCAATTGGAACAGGAAAAGGCAATTCAGAATGCGATCAATGGCATGGGTTCTGTTTCTGCGCCGGATGGGTTTAATCAGGCTGTTTGGCGAAAAATCAATACACCTGTCTACACACCTGAATTGAAAAATAGGTTTAAATGGCTGCCCGTGACTGCCGGCGCGATGGCGCTGGCAACTGCGGTATTTGCAGTGGTGGCTTACCGGGTATTCATTTCACCCCAGGTGCGGCCGGTTGAATCCAAGACGGTTGTTTCCCTGGAAAAGGGAACGGTGCAGTCTGCGGACGCGGTTTTTTGTGAAGGGGTTGCGGCAAAAACCATTGTGGGTGAAAAGATTGAAAAAAAAATAAAAATAACCAAACAATTCCTTCCAAAAGAAGACGTGAAAATAGAGGTGACTGCCGCTGAACAAATTCGGATTGATTCATCCACGGTGGTGCTTACACCTGGCGTACCGGTTGCGGGAAGTTTTGTAAGAGGACCGGCCAAAGATGCGCGTACTGACCAAACGGGGAAACCTGCGTTTCAAAGGCCGGAGAAGTTATCACATCAACCGGCAGGATCGATACCCGCATCCGAACCAATAAGGCGCAGCGCAGCAAGTAGCGGGACACCGCAAATTGCCGATAGTGCAACGTTGGTATCGGCGATTCGCCACGTACGGATTTATAATAATAAAATACATAGCAACCGTGGAGAAAAAGTCAGACTGGAATTTACCATGGTCTTACCCGGCCGCGTATCAGCCGGAGTTTTTTCTAAAGAAGGGCGTTTGGTAAAAGATCTTATGGACCGGCAGCTTGCGTCGGGAGAACAGCATCTCGAATGGGATGGCACAGACCGGCACGGACAGAAAAGCGCCAGCGGTATTTATATACTGGTTCTAAGTGGTGATATTGAAACCCGCCGGTTTAAACTGGTGGTCGTGAAGTAGGTTTGCTGCGGAAGTTGTCATCTCCCGCAAAGAATCCAATCAGTTGTGCTCGTCGCAAAGTCCCGTGCTTTCGATCAGGGAATTGAATAAAAGGAAGCGTGCCCCTCCGGTTAATCTGCAAACATATTTCTCCGAATATCCGGGTACTCATCTTAATAGCTCGACCTGGCTATTGTGTGGTTTTTGCAGCATCACATGGGCCGGACCTTTGTGCATTGTTTCTCTTTTTTGCTGTAAAGGGTCCTTCTGAATAGTACGGGGACGTGAAAATAACAGCCTACAATGATCCGCCGGGCTGCTAAAGAGCCGGCCAGGCCATACCCATGCAGCGCATTCATTCAACAATACACAAAAGTCTGATCACAACGTACAAAGAATCCGGATTTTCATGTTTTTTCGGAGAGATTATTTCAACTCATGGATTAATTGAATGGCATCCATCCAGGCAGGCCAGGCTTTAAGCGCTTTTTGTGCCCATTGATAGGCTTCCCTACGGCGGTGGGGATCAGATTTGATTGTTTCCGCCAGCATGTAGGCGGTACGGGCGAACATTTTATTTCTACCGCGGGGGAAGTGTTTAAGCGCTTTGCGGAACATCTGTTCGGCATTTTGATATTGTTTGTTCTGCAGGGCCAAAACACCTAGATTGTACCAGGCACCGGAGTGGTTCGGTGCGCGGTCAATGACCGCTTGGAATGCCTGTTCAGCAAGTTTTGGGTCATTGGTTTTTAAATAAAGCTCCCCCATAAAGAAGCGGGGTAAAAATGCTTGCGAAGTAATTTCCGCCGCCCGTTTCGCTTCCTGCAATGCCAATACCGGTCTGGCAGGGTTGAAATACGGTGATTTCTTGGGGTCGATGGCATAGTATTGGAAAAATTTAAGCAAGGAGTCATTTTGAGGGTCCTTGCGAACATATAAAAGGCAATTGTCATCCCAGTAGACCAGCGCCCATTTTCCGGATTTCCAGAGTGCCTGATAAAGTTTGATGTCATTTTTCGGCGAGATCAGGATTCCCTGAATATTATGGTGATCTAATAAGGGGATACAATGCCGGGGATCACCCCAGATCATTTTCCTGTAATCGGAATAAAGTTTTTCCCCGAAAGAGGGGAACCGGCCGTCAATAAAAATTTGGATCCTGCCATGTGTCATCCAACCGGTATAACCGCCCCAGATGTCATGGGTCAACAAACGTCCCTGGATCGGATGTTTCAGCAACCAGTCCAATCCCCGGGCAGGGTACATGTGGGTCATTTCCCCGAACCGGAAAGCGCGGCCTGTCAGTGCGGCAACACCGAGTAGTATTATGACAAGCGCACTCCCTGCCAGTAAGGCCCGGTTACGAAAAATGCCGGAGAGCTTTTGCATGGGAAACATGCGCTGCCAAAGAAACCGGAGATTGGCTGCCAAAGGCGGCATGGCGGCAATAAGAAAAAGCGGCATATTGCGATACGACTTTATGGCTAAATAAGAGAAAGCCGCCATGGGAATGAGGTCGACCAAACGTGTTTTACGGATGGCCGCCAATTGGCTGAACCAGACGGCTCCCAGGATAAAAAAGAAAAAAGGCTCCTGCGCAAATTTCGGCGGTGCCCACTCAGTAAGGAATTTCATGAAATCATGACTGCTGGTTGTCGTAATAACAAAATGATAGATGGAAAATCCAATCGGGTTGAGCGCGCCGGCCAGTAAAGTCACGCTTGATATCATGCCGATATGCAGCAGACGTTTGCGAAACTGCGGTTGACGGGTCCGCCAATAGTGGAAAAGGTCATCTAGAAATTGGGCACCTAAAAACCCGAAAATAACCACAAATCCCGGGTGACAATTCGCCCAGGGAATGGTGAGCAGCGGGATGATCCAAAGGCGCCGGGCAGATGCCTGTGTCTGTTCGGCCCGGGCATTCCGGTATTGGTCGAGTAAGATCAAGATGAAGGGCAGCAGCAGGTAGGTGATAACATAGGGGCGTTCAGGCATAATACGGTTCATGGGTGCCAAAACAGTCAGACCCAACAGCAGGGCGGTCAGACCCAGGTTTCGCCAGCGGGAATAAATCAGCCGGCCAAGAAAGAAAAGCGCCGCAGTCATGGCAATTGCTTTGAGGATGATTAAAAGGTTATACCCGCCGAGTTGATATGTCAGATAGATACCCGCACGGAACAGAACTTCAACCCGTTCCAGCGGTTTGTCCGGGATTGTATATCCAAAGGGTTCTTTATCTACCTGGAAGTGGTTTTCCACCCAAAAGCGGCCGTCGCGCAGGTGGATATAGACATCCGGGTCCCCCAAGGGATGGATGAGCAGGCCAATTGCCAGCAGCAGCAGGGAGATGACGAATATACGTGTTGGCCACGTAAGATTTTGGGGTTGAGGCACAGGCTCCAATGGTAATACTCCTAAACAATTTTTCCAGTTTAGCCAATACCATAGCAAATAATATCGTGCAATGCACCTGTATACTTGCAGGTGGGGGGGGGATGTTTCGGTCTTTAGATGTCGGCTTTAAGGGGAAAAAATATATATCCTGTGTAAGCATTCCCGGTAAGTATTAATTTTGTTCATTCGAAAATGAAAATCCGTATGATTCACAGTAAATGCTGTTTGACGAATAGTTGTGCTTATCTCTTTATATCGTATCTCGTATGAACAAAATTAATACTTACCGGGAATGCTTGTACCGGACTTGAATCCACTGCCATAGAATTAATCCGGTGTCGGCTGCTGTGAGTAACATGCTTAGGAAGAAAAGAGACAAAAAAAATATCGAATCGGTCGTGAATTATGCTATAAAAATAGGAGTTTTCAGTTGGAAATATGAATAAAATCATCCTAGGAGTAAATACATGCGAATATTAGTTGCCGGTGGTGCCGGTTTCATTGGATCTCATCTGTGCGAGCGTCTTTTACAGATGAAGCATGACGTGATTGCTTTGGATAATTTGAAAACCGGATCCATGGCAAATATCCGGGAAGCTCAAAAATCCAAGCGTTTCCAATTTATAAAAGGAGATGTCCGTACCCCGCTGCGGATTAAGGTTGATTATATTTTTAATTTGGCATCTTATGCCTCGCCGCCCTATTATCAAAAATGGTCGATTGAGACTCTGATGAGTAACGCGCTGGGCGGTTATCATTTGCTGGAGTTGGCCAGGCAGCAAAAAGCGAAATATCTTTTCGCCAGTACCTCCGAGATATACGGCGATCCGCTCAAACATCCCCAGCAAGAGACGGATTGGGGCAATGTGAACCCCAATGGTATTCGGGCATGCTACGATGAGGCTAAGCGTTTTGGTGAGGCCATTACAATGGAGTTTTATAGAAAGCATAAGTTAAATGCGCGGATTGTTCGGATATTCAATACCTACGGACCCCGGCTGCAAAAAGACGACGGCCGGGTGGTTTCTAATTTTATCAATCAGGCTTTGGCCGGGAAACCCCTGACGATTTACGGGGATGGAAAACAAACACGCAGCTTTTGTTTTGTTACTGATTTGGTCGATGGGATTGTTCGGGTGGCATTTAAACCGCGGACAAACGGTCAGGTATTCAATTTGGGAAATCCAAATGAGTTCACGATTGCTGAGGCTGCGGATATGGTTGAGGAGTTAATCGGGAAGTCCCTGACCACTATTAAAAAACCATTGCCGCAAGACGATCCGCGAAGACGGCGTCCGGATATTTCCAAGGCACACCGGATTTTGGGATGGGCACCGAAAATTCCGCTCCGTGAAGGTCTTATCAAAACAATCGAGTGGTATCGGCTGGAACGGAACAAAGGAAAAAACAAAAAACGCTCATCCAAATAAGGTGTTCGGTTGTGATGATTTGGAGGGAACGCGACGTGCGATTCAGGACTGATTGCCGCCATTGGCGGGGGGACAAACCGTGTGTTCAAAATCGTTTGTGCGAAGGCTGCCAGGCATTTGAAAAGTTGGGCCCGCGAATATTGATCATTAAACTGGGCGCACGCGGGGATGTTCTGCGAACCACGCCTTTGATTGAAGGTCTCAGAAAAAAATATCCTGATGCCAATATAACCTGGTTGACGGCACCTGAATCAGTTGAAATACTTTACCAGCTCCCGGGCGTCGACCGTCTCATTGCCTTGGATGCCGGCAGCGTCATGGAAATGCTTTCCAGGACATTTGAATATTGTATCTGTCTTGACAAAGAACCCTGGGCCACAGGTCTGGCTGAAAAAATTCAGGCCACGCAAAAATTCGGCTGGGGCATGGCACCTGACGGTGTGGGGACACCCCGGGCGTTTAATCCGGAAGCCGGGTATTCATTGGCACTGGGCGTGAGCGATGATCTGAAATTTCGTCAAAATCAGAAAAGTTATATGGAAATTATTTTTGAAGCCGTTGGGTTGAAATACGCGCAAGAACCCTATCAGCTTATTTTGACTGACGCTGACCGGCAAAAGTGCCGGGAGTTTTTAAAGCACCAAAATTTAGATAAAAGCCGTCCCATTTTAGGTCTTTTCACCGGCTGCGGACCGGCCTTTGAAAGAAAACGTTGGACGGAAAATAATTTTGCCCAATTGATCCGTCGGGTTAAGCAAGAACACGACGTGGAGATACTCTTGCTGGGGGGACATGCAGAAAGAGAGATCAATCAGCGGATCAAAGTTATGGCCGGGGA
Organism: bacterium; assembly: GCA_021108215.1. NCBI lineage: Bacteria > bacterium. The sequence goes on from JAIORK010000005.1 coordinate 21,676, forward strand.
AAAAGTAATGGACACGTACGGCGAGCATACTTTGCGGGAATTTGCCGGATTTATTGAAGCGTGTCATACAGTGGTTACCGGAGATACATTGGCCTTGCATATAGCATTGGCCATGCAACGTCCGACGGTTTGTCTTTTTGGACCTACGTGTCATCAGGAAATTGATATGTTTGGCTTGGGCGAGAAAATTGTTTCAACACTGGACTGCTCGCCGTGTTATCAAAAGACGTGTGATAAAAAACCGACCTGTATGGAAACCCTTTCAGTCAATCAGGTCCGGCAGGCATTGGGGAAATTATGGTAGCCGCTGTTGGGAAGAAACCCGCGCAACCCAAGGCAGCAAAGCGTTCCATGACTAAAAAACATCCTCATGTGTTTGTTATGATACCCACCTATAATGAAAAGGCAAATATTATCCGCTTGCTTGAAAATATTGAGGCACTTGGAATTCCCAACCTTGCAATTGTCGTTGTCGATGATTGTTCGCCGGATGGGACCGGAAAATTGGTGGACCGGTTTGCGAAAAAGAAGAAAAACATCCATGCGGTCCACCGGGTGCATGAACGGGGGCGGGGGACGGCGGGTATCGCCGGTTTTAAGTATGCCCTGGCACATAAGGCGGACATGGTGATTGAGATGGATGCGGATTTTTCACATCATCCGCGTTATATACCGGATATGATTAAGGCGGCCAAGCAGTGTGATGTTGTGGTGGGCTCGCGTTTTGTTCAGGGAGGCCGGGACCTTGACCGGGGAATGAGCCGGCATTTGATCACCCGCATGGCGAATTTTTATATTCGCCGGGTTTTGAAAATCACCGATGTCCATGATTGTACCTCCGGCTACCGGCTTTTTAAGCGCAGTGTGCTGGAAAGCATCAAGATGGACAATACGGTTTCTCTTGGACCTTCAATTGTGCAGGAACTTCTTTATAAGGCCACCCAGAAAGGGTATCGCGCCAAAGAAATCCCCATTGTGTTTGTTGATCGCCGGGAAGGAAAATCAACATTTAACTGGCGCATCATGGTACAGAGTTTTTTAATGACATTGATTTTAAAATTTCTTTTCTCCAGTCTGCGGCGAGTCGAGATTCATGAAAAAAAATCAAAAAACCAATAAATCAGAGACACCCAACCCCTATCGTGCTAGCGCGAACATGATGGACGTAAGTCCATCGGTGAAGCGAGGGAAAATATCGCCGGAGGCGAACATCTCTCGACAAACATACCACGGGCGTAAGCCCGTGAATGTTTATCCGCAGGGATTTGTGTTCGGGCAGGGTGAGGCCGATCCCAAGGCGCTTTCTTTGTCCGGTCTGAAAATTGCCCGCGCGTTGCAGGCACTTGGGCCGGTGAAAGGGTGTGTGCTCGAATTGGGCTGCGGCGGCGGCCAGTACTTGCGCGCGTTGCAGCGCTACCGGCCGGATCTGGAATTATTCGCAGTGGACCTTGATGCTCAGGCAGTGGCTGCAGTCAATACCATCCCGCAGGTTACCTGCATGCCTGCCGATGTAAGTGCGCTGCCTTTTGAGGACCACCAATTCCAAGCCGTGATGGGATTTGATATTCTAGAGCATGTGGATGATCCCGGAAAAGTATTACGCGAGGCGGTCAGAGTGTTGCAGCCCGGCGGTCTGCTGCATCTTTACGTGCCTTGTGAGGGGAATCCGGGTACGGTTTATGTAAAAAAAGGGCATGCCTGCAAAGCCGAATTTGGCGGGCATCAGCAGCAATACACAACAGATGGTTTGGCGGCATTGATTGAAAAAAATGGTTTTGATCGTGTTGAAATACGTTATGCCGATTATTGGCTGACACAGCAATTTGATTATGCTTTTTTTAGCCGGTTGGCGAAAAGCGCCCATCCGGAATCACTCTGGGCGGCGCAAGCGCTGCGTCAAGGCGGGGGCTTGCAGGGCTGGGTGCTCCGACAGATTCGGCGAGCGCTTTCCGTACTGGCCTGGCTGGAAGGGACACTGCGTACAGGTCCGCAGGGTGCCATGGGGGTGCATGTGACAGCCAGGAAGAGATGAATAATTTGGTATTTTTGTCATGCCGTCCGGCAGTCCCAAAGGCGTTGACATTTGATTTTTGAATAAAAATAATTATATATAACATATTTACGATAATCGTTTATTAAACGATAACGGTAAAATAAAAGACAATGATGCACATGAGGTCGGCGTGTTGGATGCCATAGCGGAAGGACGAAATAATAGAAATGAAATATAACCGCACGGTTTACCATCGTCGTTCCATTCGTTTGCCAGGATACGATTATTCATCCGCTGGTGCATATTTTGTCACGATATGCGCGCAGAATAGGGAATGTTTTTTTGGGGATATTATGGATGGCAAGATGAACCGGAATGATGCGGGCAATATGATTGATAAATGTTGGAATGAATTAGTCAGTAGATTTTCCGGTATTGAATTGGATGAGTATGTCATTATGCCGAATCATTTTCATGGAATAATAATCGTAGGGGCAACCCTGGAGGTTGCCCGTCAGGGGAACGAGATGATTCCAAACGGCACGAACAGGGCAGGCACAAGGCCTGCCCCTATAAATTAATATAAATTCTACAACTGTAAAGGAAAAGTAATGAGCAGAGTTCTCCTTTTAAATCCACCGGGCAGCAAAAATTATATCCGTGATTATTTTTGTTCGAAACTTTCGAAAGCCAATTATATCTCGCCGCCAATCGTGCTGCTGATGCTTTCCGGTATTGTCGGCCGGGAGCATGAGGTTGGCGTCTTAGATGCCATCGTGGAGGGTCTGTCTTTTGATGCCGCGTTGGCACGGATTAAGTCTTTCCAACCGGATACGGTGATTACCCTGGTCGGGGCAGCTTCCTGGGACGAGGACCGCCAATTTTTGAAGCAACTCAAGCAGCACCTGCCGGTTGATATTATTGCCAATGGCGATCTGCTGTTGGAAGATGCACCGGTCCGTTTTAACGAGGCACCGGAGATGGATGCGGCCTTGCTTGATTTTGGGTCGGTGGAGATACTTCAATTGCTGGGTGCGAGAAACGGTGAACCGATTGATAATACTCTCTACCGTTTTTCCGGATCTTTGGTGATTGGGAAGCGGACAAAACATGCCGGTGTTTTTGACATTCCCGTGCCGCAGCATGACTTGTTTCCTCTGCGGCAATACCGTTTTCCCTTTATGGTGGGGTATCCCATGAGTGCGATGCTGACAGACTACGGCTGTCCCTTCCAATGCACTTTTTGTGTGATTCCCGGACTGGGATTTGGTCTGCGTCCGGTACCTTCGGTGTTGGAGGAACTGAGACAGGTGAAGGCATTGGGTGTGAAGGAGATTTTTTTTCTTGATCAAACCTTCGGAGTCCGGTCTGACCGGACGCGCAAATTGTGCCGGGGCATGGTGGAACAAAAAGGGGTCGTTCACTGGTCCTGTTTTTCGCGGGCGGATGTCCTGGACCGGGAGATGCTGCAATTGATGAAGCAGGCCGGTTGTCATACCATTATCTTTGGTGTGGAAAGCGGGTCGGATGCGACCCTGGCCCAATACAATAAAAAAATGCAGATTGATAAAATCAGAGAAACCCTTGCACAATGCCGTCAGGTCGGAATTCGGGTGGCGGCAACCTTCATGCTGGGATTGCCGGGCGAGGACGAATTCGGTGCGCGCCGGACGATACAATTGGCACTTGATCTGCCGCTGGATTATGTGGCGTTTAATGTCGCCATTCCGCGTGCCGGAACAACCTTGCGTGCCCAGGAAATTGAGGCAGGGCTGATTGATGCTTCGGTGCATACCATGGACCAGTCCGGGATTGACGGTGCGGTCGGCACGCGTGAGCTTTCTGCAAAAAAAATTATGGCGTTGCGACGCGAGGCGTTGCGGAGATTTTATTTGCGGCCCGGCTATCTTTTGCGCAGGCTTTTCACCCTCCGTTCCTGGGTTGATCTGAAAACACAAGTGCGCGACGGAGTGGGCGTGATTGCCGATGCGATGGGGATGGGGAAATGAGGCTGTTATTCTTGGCGTTGTTTTCAACTTTAGGAAACGAAAATTCTCTGATGCGATTAAGTGTGCAGCTTGGTTTAGGGTTGTTTTGCGGCGAAGGCTTCGATCCTAAAGTTGAAAACAACGCCAAGAACGACATACGTTGTTAAGCGTGGGAAACAGGGTGTGCTCTTTTTACCCATCCGAATGACGATATTAAGTCGTGGCAGAACTGAAGGTCGAGCAGCATAAACTACAATGGATCAGGTCTTTTCGATTTCGGGTGGGTAAAAAGAGCATACCCTGTTTTCTAATAAGTGTTTGGAAGGGTACGATGGATAAACAAATTTATCAGGATTTGGCGAAATCAGGCAGCGGGTACTGGTGGAACCAGGGGCGGGAGCACCTGGTGACCGGGCTGTTTGAAAAATATAGCAAAAAAAAAGTCGCGTATGATCATTCTTTGAAAATTTTTGATATTGGTTGTGCCGCCGGCGGAACCCTGTTTTATCTTTCCAAATGGGGTGATGTATGGGGACTGGATGCTGCTCCGGATGCGCTCGAACTCTGTCAAGCCTGGGGCATCCGGCAGGACCGGCTTTTGCTGGGAGATGCGGAAAAAATGACAGTCGTCAGTGATGCAAAATTTGATCTGGTCACAGCGGTCGAAATTATTGAGCATCTGGACAATCCCTTGCGGGCAGTGTCTGAGATTTTTCGAGTCCTGAAGCCGGGCGGGATTCTCATCATTACCGTGCCGGCAGACATGCGGTTGTGGAGCGAACGGGATGTTCGGCTGGAGCACCGTCGGCGCTATACGGTTTCCCAACTGGTTGACCAGGTCAGTCAGTCTGAGTTTGAGATCTTGAAAGCCTCCTATGCCAATGCTTTTTATTACTGGCCTTACCGGTTTCTCCTGTGGATGCGGCGGAAAAAAAGCGGGGTCGATGTTCCTCGGGTCAAGACCAATACCTATGATGCCAATCCTTTTATGAGCGGTTTGTTTGTCTGGCTGCTCAAATTGGAGACATGGTGGATTTTACATAGCCGGTTACCCTGGGGTGTTTCTGCGGTCTGTGTATGCAGGAAAAAAGCGGTGTCCGGTACGAAGGCAAAGGCGTAAAGGAAATAGCCGTAGATTGACACTGATTATCATAATTTAAAAAAGTTTAAATGTTTTTAAAGATTTAAACAGGGGGAATCAGTGTTCGGAAGCGGCAGTGCCGGGTGTTTAGATAAAGCGGCAGGGCTGCGGAAGAAAAATAGACTGAACGGGTAAAACAGGGGCAGGTACTGTTTTTGCATCTGGAAGGATGAGGAGAGAGAATGACAATCGGAGTATTTATTCTACAGTTTACAGTCGCGATAATAATCCTGGCAATGGCCGTTTATGTGCCGGGCCGGTTTTTGGTTCGTTGGCTCAGATTGGATTTGGATGTTTTGGAACATCTGGCAGCCAGTCTGGTGGGTGGGGCCGGTTTGTTGACATTGATTTACTGGAGCCTTTCCATGCTCAAGGTTGGTTTTTTACTCTGGGTGTATGTTTTGGTCGTTCTTGGGTTTGAAAGTTTTTATGCTTACCGGGATTACCAAAAACAAAAAAGTTTTATCCCCGACCCGGGGGTGCCCCGTCCCGAAGTTTTTAAAGACCACTGGCTGCTCGGCGTGTTGATGCTGGGCGGCATGCTGGCACAGTCCCGCTTTGCTGCATTGACCGGCTGGCAGGGAGCGGAAGGGATTCGGCTGTTGGCCTGGCATGCCCATGATGCACCTTGGCATATTTTTAATCTTTACCAATTAAGTCACGCGTTTCCGCCGGAAATGCCCGGATTTAGCGGTCATTTGCTGAAAAATTATCATATGTTTTCGGATCTTCTTTGGGGTGCGGTTTTACGGCTGGCCCCCCTTGATCCATGGCATTGCTATTTCCGGGTGGCACCGCTTTTTTATTCCGCACTTTTGACCCTGACCACGTTTGTGGCGGCACGGCGCTGGTCCGGAAAAAAACCTGTGGGATATTTGGCAGCCGCCATGACGGTTTTTTGTTCCAATTTTGGTTATGTCATGCCGTTGTTATTTGGGGCAGACAAATATTTTTTATGGGAATCGGTTTTTTGGGTGCAGCCGCCGTTGACCAACATTTTTAATCCGGGGGTTTCATCTGCGTTTGCTTTTTTGATGCTGGGAGTATGGGCGTTGACAGGATGGATGCAGGAGAAAAAGCAGTGGGGTTATCTGGTGCTGCTGGCATTATTTTGGGGTGTTTTGCCGGGATTTAAAGTTTATCCCGGGGTCTTGGTGGTTGCCGGTCTTTTTGTTTCAGGTGCTGTATTACTCGTTTTTCAACGTAATTGGAAACAGTGGATTGCATTGGCGGCGCTTTTACCTTTATTCCTGTTTGTTTTTTTGCCGCCCAATTTGCATGCGCCTTCTTTAATCCGCTTTTTACCGGGATTCAATCTGGCAGCCATGCTGGTTGCACCTGACCGGATGATGCTTATGAGTTCGACCCAATTGAAGCTCCTCTTTGCACAAAGACCGGGACTGGTGGCGCTCATCATGGCGGGACTGGCACTGGTGTTTCTTATCGGGAACCTTGGCGTCCGTGCCGTCGGGATGGTTCCCATGCTGCGGACGGTTTTTTCTCCCCGGCGTGCGGATCCTATTCTGGTTTTTATCACGGTGGTGATAGGCGGGGCATTGGCGGCACCGATACTGTTTGTTCAAAAAGGTGTTCAATGGAATACGATACAGTTTTTCTATTTTGCCGTGCTGCTGTCGGCATTGCCGGCAGCCAGTCAGTTTTGGAAGTGGATTGCAGCGTTGAAACGGGACTGGCAACTTTTTTGGGTCTGTATTTTTTTTGGTTTGGGAATTCCGGGAAGCATCCAGGCCTGGTGGGTGATTGATTTTCATTATCAAAGCAGTGCCGCCGTTTGTGAAGGTGCAGCCTGGCTGCGTACCAACACCGATCCGGCTGAAACAATTTTACGTCCCTTGCCGGATGCATTGATGACCGAGGAAGGGTATGCCTACTGGCTTCGCTCGCAGGAGCGGGGCAAGATGACATCACTCGGGCAATGGCAAACCGAGGCAGCGTCCCTGGCGGCCGAGGATCCCGAACCGGACAAATCACCGGCGATTGTCAACGTGCCTGAAACTGTGATGTCCCATACTACCGGGAATTCGATGGTTGCGGCATCCTTGCCGGCTGCCCGGGGCACTACCCTGGTGGGGAAAGAGAACAGTGCTCATAGGATGGAAAACGAGGGACCCCGGGATGGGATGGAGGCATGGGAGCGGACCGATGTGGCGGCGATAGCCGGTTTGGCATTGCGAAATACCTATTTGGAAGATACGGTTTCCTCACAAATTATGGGGTTCCCGGTTGCCAAACGGGTCGCGGCGGTCCGGGATTTTTATGCAGTTAAAGACGTGGTGGAAGCACGTGAATTTCTTGAGAAAGAAAACATTACTTATGTTATTCTGTATAGCGATAGGGTACTGCCGTTTAAACCGGAGGGTGTGCCGTTGAAAAAAGTTTTTGAAAACAGTGCGATGGTGATCTATAAACACGTCTATCAGGAGGGATGGTGACGGTAATGACGCAACGCCTCCGGCAATGGCTGGTACCGGTGTGCATTGGCCTCCAAATTATAAGTCTCGCAGTATGGTGGGAATGGTTCAATACCTTTGCTTTCGGGACAGGAACGCTCGGCGGCGGCATTGTTAAATTTTTTCTGCTTAGCGGTTTTTTTGCATTTTGGGCATTTAAATTACCGGGCATCATGGAAAGAAAATTTGGATGTGACCGGGAGACCTATCTGGAGAAAGATGCACTGGCCGGGTTACCGTTGGCGGGTCTTTTGCTTATCATTCCGTTTGCCAAATCGCTGGGGCCGGCAGCCAAAATTTTCACTTTTCAATTGTTCGGATATGTCTGGATGCCTTGGTGGATGAAAAGCTATGTTATTTCATCAGAGGCGAAGCTGGTCTTGGTGGTTGCCGGGATTTTTATTTTAGGGGCCATGGTTTTAAAAATTCGGGTTTTGCTCCAAACGCTGTATCAATCCGCTTTTGAAAAAATCAGTGTAAAGCGGTTGTTTTGGTTCGGATTTTTAATTTATATTATGCTTTTAAGCTGGCCCGCCTGTACGCAAGCGCCGCAAGCGGGGGAGATTTCCCACTGGTTGGTGACCCAATCGCTGGCATTGGATGGTGCATTTCATGTGGACGGCGTTTTGGGCCGGGCGGATTACTACCAGTTTTATCCCCTGCAAAAAATAATTTATAGAGGTTATACCGATAGTCTTGGCCGGCTGTTTTTACCCGTGGCACCGGGCATGCCGCTTTTGTATATCACCTTTTTTTTAATGCAGGGCCGTTGGCTGTTGGCGGTTCTGGCCATGCTCTTTGCAGCCGGTGCGGCGTCACAATTATTCGGGTTTTGTCGTGAACAGGATTTTTCACATAAAACCAGCTTTTGGGTATGGCTGGTCACGCTTTTCAGCGCACCGTTGATGCTATACGGTTATCAGCAAACCGAGGTGACGGCAGGTGCTTTTTTTCTGATTTTTGCGTTACGGAATATTTTTAGGATTCGTAAACAAAGTCCCTCCGAGAGTATGACGTCTGCCTCAATCGCGGCACTGGCGGCCGGTTTAATGCTTTTAGGAGGTATTCGTTTTTTAATTCCGGCATTGTTTCTCATCCTGTTTTTAGCCTGTCAGCTGTTTGTAAAAAAACGCATGGTCCAGTTGCTTATCGCCGGTCTGGTGCTGCTGGTACCGTTGGCGTTCACCGGCTGGTACTACGCGGTTATTTATAAATTTTTCCTTACGCATATGCCATACAAGTTTTATTGGCCCTGGGAATTGAGCGGCTGGCTCAATCTTATGGCGGTTTTCTTTGACCGCTATGCCGGTATGGTATGGCACGCACCTATCTGGATTGTCGGATTGGCCGGGACGTTTTGGATGGCTAAAACCCGCGGAATATTTTTGTCAGCCATTGTGTTTTTTTCTTTTATAACCGGATTGATTACAGCTATGATTTTTCCGGATGCCTGGGGAGAAGGATCGAGTTTTCACCGGTTTGTAGCCCCCATGACCCCGCTGTTGGGCCTCGGATTGGCGGCTTTTCTGGAAGCCATCGGATCAAGCGCAATCTGGCGCAAACGGCTGTACTGGATCAGTATGTGGGGTGTAGGCATTGTTTTACTGCAAACCGTCTTTCCTTTTTTTGCCACCGAGGCCGTGCGGCTGCGGCTGGGCCTTCATTTTCAACCTTTGGGATGGATTTATGGCGTGCTGCCATCCTTCAAAGGCCGGGTGATTATGCTTGAAATGCTAGTGGGCGCGATACTGATGATTGCCCTGGGATATGCTGTTTTCCGATTAGTCGGCTGCTTAAAAAAACTCCGGCAAGATACATTCATACCGCAACCAGATGAAAAACCCAAACCCCGTATTGTCTAGTCGCGGAAGAAATTGGATCGGATAAATTTCAAAATCGGCATGGGATATCTCGTGCTCAGGTATTCTTTTATTATTGACGTGAATATTTTATTTGATTATCATTAATTTATTGTTGATGTATTGATTTTTAAAAGTTTTACGGGTGATGGAAATGGGATACAGGAATAAAATCGATTTAATAAAAAAGCGATTAATTAAGGAAATTTCTCCGGAAAGTATTTATATCTTTGGCTCCTATGCCCACGGTACTGAGAATCCGGACAGTGATCTTGATTTTTTAGTTATATGGGATACACCCTTGCCGGCACATAAGCGCAATGTACTATTGAGCGGTTTTTTTTCTGATAGAAATTTCCCGCTGGATATTTTTGCTTTTACCCGGAAGGAAGCGGAAGCATTTCGGGACATTCCCGGCAGTATGGTCTACGAAGCTGTTCAGAATGGCAAAATGATCTATGGACAATAAAAATCAGCTGGTTAAATTATGGTTTACTAAAGCTGAGCACGATTTGATGACGATTACTAATAACCTGGTTAACAAATCGGAGCCTTTAACCGATATTTGTTGTTTTCATGCACAACAAGCGATTGAAAAAATGCTGAAGGGTGCATTGGTTTTTTTTGGTAAGCATGTTACCAAAACCCATGATTTGATATATTTGGTTAATCAACTTCACGAATACATTCCGGAATTACAGCAATATAATAATCAATATGAAAAACTCAGACCCCGTATTGTCTAGTCGCCATTTTGCCTGGTTTAAATATGCCGGCGGATTGGGTCTGGGACTCTATCTTGCCGGATTTGTCGGGTTGAATGATTCCGGGTTCCTTCTGCCGGTTCAATTGCCCCCATGGCGCTGGCTGTTGATTTGTTTGGGTGCCGGTTTGGTCGCGGCATTTATCAGCCACGGGATCTCACTCTGGTTTTTACAGCGTTATTGCGGTATGGAAAAATCACGTGCTGTTCGTGCGGCCGCGTTTTTTGATCTGGCATGGATGGTGTTGCCGCTCGGTTTGCTTTTTTACCCTGTCATGCTGCATGTGGGTTCAACCTTACAGATGGATGTTTTGGGAAAAATTTTTATCCTCGCAACCAATCAGTATATACAACTGCCCGCTGGCGGCTACCTTTACCTGCTTTGGGCCGGACCCTGGATTTTATTGCCCGTTTTTTTAAAAGCAGTGTATGGGGTGCGCTTTTATTTACACTATTATTCCAGCAGGAAAATCGAACCACCGGTGAATATCTTGCGGCTTTTTTTTATGGCAGTTCTTTTTTATGGATTGCTCGGAGCCTGGGCCACAACGATCTATCCGCCTACCGGTGATGAGCCGCATTATCTTTTGATTGCCGAAAGTTTGATTCACGATCATGATATTGATTTGCAAAATAATATGCTTAATAAAGATTTTCGGAAATTTTATCCGGGTCAAGAACTTGATTTTCATGGAATCGCCTTGGCAGGAAAACCCGGGATTTCAAAACATTTCCCTGCATTGCCGCTTCTGCTGGCGCCGCTTTATGCCTTGTTGGGGCTGGGCGGCGCAGTGCTGTTTATGATTTTAACTGCGTCAGGTATTACGGTTTGTCTTTACGGGTTGGCGCGCCAATGGGGTCAATCACGTCAGGAGGCATTGCTGGTTTGGCTTGTGGGGATGCTCAGCGTACCGCTGGGAGTTTATTATAACTTGATTTATCCGGAACTGCCCGCAGTGCTGCTGCTTTTACTGGGTCTGCTGTCCTGGCGAAGAGGGGGAGAGGCTGGGATTTGGGGACTGGTCCTTGCGGTGGCAGTGCTGCCCTGGTTGTATCCCAAATATATACCCCAGACGCTGGTGCTGTTTGTACTTTTTTTAATGATGCCGGGTGTGTTTACTAAACACCGGATTATGCCGGGACTGGTCCTGCTGACATCAGGTGCGCTTTATGGGATGTTTTATTTTAATTTTTACGGGTTTGGTATCAGCGGCAATCCCTACGGGACTCTTGCATGGCCGGTTTCCTGGCAGGGGTTACGCAATGCCTTGGGACTTTTAGTGGACCGTGATTTTGGCATTGTTGCGACTGCTCCGTTTTTTTTATTGAGTGTTCTCGGTTGGTATCAATTTAAAAGGGAACAGAAACGAATCGCGATTGTTCTGGCAATTATTTTTATCACCCAATATTTATTGTATACAGTTTTTGACGATTTTACCGGCAGTGCGGCAGTGTTTTCCCGGCAAATGTTGCTGGGATGTCTGCCTTTACTGCCGTTGGTCATGCCCGGCTGGACGTTAGCCAAAAAAAACGGCGGGTGGGTAAAAACGACAGCAGTGTTTTTGATCGGGGTCAGCATGTTTTTAGCCTGGATCACCACTGCCTGGCCGTTTTTACGTTATCTCTCACCGAAATTAGTATTGTGGGAGAAAATAGGATTTGTGCCATCGGTTTTTCCCAGTATGATTGTTGATCCGGGATGGCAGGAAATTATTTGGGCAGGTGTCTGGGTTATTATATTTGTAATTTTTTTTCGATATGCAAGCCCGAGGAACGACAGATAAAAAATCTGTTTGTAATTGATTTTATGTTTTTAAATATAAGTATCGTCACGTAGAGGCAAACAATTATGGCCTATTAAAATTGAAATGCTTCTATAATGTTTTTTTAAAAAATATGTAATTTTTTTTTATGATATTAGTCAAATTATTATGATAATCGTTCGGCAATAAAGGGGGGCTCAGACGTATGAAAAAAATTGTTAATATAACATGGTTGGGAATTGTTGGGTTGTTCATGGTGTTTTCGTCGGTGAATGCATTTGTCACCAACCAGGAAGCTAACATTGTTGTCGGGCAGGCCAGTATGACCAGCAATACATCCGGGACCAGTGCAAATAAAATGGCGAATCCAACAGGGATTTATTGTGATGATAACAATTTATATGTTGCTGATATGTCCAATAATCGTGTCCTGGTTTTTGGAAGTATTCCGACTAGTAATGGTGCAAATGCCAATTGGGTGTTGGGTCAACCGAATATGAATGAAGGAACAGCAAATAATGGTGGCGTGGGATTGACTACGTTATTCAATCCTAAAAGTGTATGCAGTGATGGTACGAAAGTAATTGTGGCGGATTCCGGGAATAATCGGGTGTTGATTTACAATACGGTTCCAACTGCCAATGGTGTAGCTGCCGACGTTGTTATCGGGCAAACTGATGGAACATCCAATTTGCCTAATCGGGGCAGCACGTGCAGTTCTAATACACTGAATCAACCTACGGCAGTTTGTTTGTATAACGGAAAACTGTTTATTGCTGATACAGGTAACAATCGTGTGCTGATTTATGATGCCATCCCGACCAGCCACGGGACAGCCGCTAGTGTTGTGGTTGGGCAAAGTGATTTTTCAAGCAGCGGGTCTTTGTGTGCGCAGAATAGAATGTATGCCCCGAATGGAGTATGGGTGGATGCCGGTAAAATATTTATCTCGGATACCGGGAACAATCGGGTATTGGTATTCAACTCAATACCAAGTACTAATAATTCTGATGCTGACTATGTCCTAGGACAAGCAACATTCAGTACAAATAGTGCAGGTCATAGCCAACAAGGATTGTATGCAACCATCAAGCTGTTTGCGGCGGATGATAAACTTTATGTTGGCGACACACTGAATCACCGTGTTGTGATATTTGATACATCCTCGCTTGCGGATAATCAACCGGCCGAAACGGTCATCGGTCAGATTGGTTTTGATCAATGGAGTAGTGGTGTTTCAGCTACAAAACTATCAAATCCGTCGGGGGTGTGTATATACGCCGAAAAATTGTTGGTTGCTGATTATGGGAACCATCGTGTCCTGATATTTGATGACGGATTTGCTGATGTGACCCAGGTTTACCCCAATCATGGAGTTCATGACAAAACAGTGGAAGTCACGCTTTCGGGTAAATCTGTCCACAATATTACCGGAGCTAAATTGGTCAATGGAGCGGAAAGCATGACGGCGTTTAATTTCAATCATATTGATAATAATAAGCTGACTTGTTTGTTTTCTTTGACAGGCAATCCCGGCCGGTACACGCTTGAAGTGAATGTGGGCAGTATTGTCAACCAGTATAAAAATACGTTTTTGCTTCTGAACCAGAATGACACTAATTTTGATTGGAGAGTTGCAGCGATCGGGGAAATTCCAGTTCCGTCAATTGCAGGAATATATTACGGGATCGTTGTCGCTGATAATGACAATGACGGACAGCAAGAGATTACAGTTGCAGGGCGCTATACACAGTTAACGAATTTTAATTATTTTACTGATCACTGGTCACAGGACTTCATCCCGGCCAATCCTACTGGAAATTATTTTAGTAGTATTGTTGTAGGTGATCCGGATAATGATAAGAAAAACGATGTATATGCTGTTGCCATTAATGGCAGCTATAACATCTCGCAGTATGTTTTTCCAGGCTGGACCGGCACGACGATTGGTAATGGCAATGAGAAATTATATGATTTGGCTTATGGGGATGGAGACAATGACGGTTTGATTAATCTTTATGTTGGATGTGATAATGGCGAACTCTATCAATTGACGTATGACGCCGGATGGGGCCAGACAACAGTTACTGCTTTCGGTTCGCGTATCAATGCAGTGGTGGTGGGTGATGGTAACAGTGACAATGATTATGAAGTCTACAGTGCCAACGCTAATTACCATATTTATCAATATGTCTATAATGGGACTGCCTGGGAAACCACAGATATTGGTTCCGGTGCAGGTGAAATGCAGGGTGTAGCTGTAGGGGATGGGAACAGAGACAGCCAGATGGAGGTTTACGGTACCAACAAGGACGGTAAAGTATATCAATTCAAATGGGTGGTTTCTTCCTGGGATAAGATCGAAGTGGCTGATTTTGGCATTGGTTTAAATGATGTGAAGGTCAATGATGCGGACAATGACGGCCAGGATGAGATATATGTCACCACAGATGATGGCCGGTTATTCCAATGCAGCTATGCAAACAGTCAATGGTCTGGTCTGGAAATTGGCAATGTGGGTTCCAATATCTATAAGATAGCCATCGGAGACGGTGACAATGACAATTCTTTTGAAATATACGGTATTGCGGCGGATAACAATGTTTATCAATTTAAGACATGGAGTGCGCCCACACCCACACCGACCGCGACTGTGACTGCAACGCCTATGGCTTTGGACGGATTTGACGGCCGGATTATCAGTAAAAGATACATATATGCCGCTCCCAATCCCATTCGCGGCACAGTGGCAAAATTGCACTATATTTTAAAGGAACCGGCAAGTGTTGAGATGAAGATTTTCACTACATCCAACCAATTGGTCGTTTCATATAATATGGATCATTTTAATTCAGGACATTTTGTTAAGGAATGGCCGTGTGCCAATATATCCAATGGCGTTTATTTGATGATGATAACAGCAACCAGCAAGGTTGATGGTACCAAAGAAAGGGTGATCAAAAAGATTGCCTTGGTGAAATAGTGACTAATGTCACCCAGGGTCCTGGGGTAAAATAAGCATCCAGGGGGTGACGT
>JAIORK010000006.1 GCA_021108215.1 bacterium
CCTCTCGTTTCCCGATTGCTTCAACTCCATTCTAACCTTTCCTCCTGATTGGAGGCTTAACATTATTTATACCCTTACGCATACTCCCCTTTTCCATTGACAATGCCATTCTCCAAACGGTATAGTCACGAACACAGACCTTTTCGGAGGCGCCTGATGCAAAAAACCTGTCAAACCCTAATATTTTTCTGTCTCTGCTTTCACTGTTTCTCCAGCCCTGTCTCTGCCAACACCCTCGGCGGAAAATTTATTCTTTCCTTAAACCCCGGCCTGGCTTTTTTTGCCATGCAGGACATGAACACCAAGATCAATGATGAACAATCCGGGTTTATGGGCATCACCCCCTCGGAAAATCTCAGCACACTCTCGCTGGGGTTGGATTTGGGCAATGCTCTCCAGTACGGACTCAACGACAATCTTGTCCTGGGGATTGGATTTTCCTACCTATCGACCAATACCTCGGCGAAAGTAGGCGCAGGTCCTTTGTATCCTCCACAAGATGAGTATTATGAGATTAATGTCCCGGCTGTAGAATTAGGTCTTCTGGCAAAAGCCGCCTTTGCATTGACACCCACGCTGCTGCTAACAATCGGGGGCGAAGTCACCACCTTGGGACTGGCCGGTGCCGGCGAGACACTCGAGTCGCGCGGCACTGTAACCGGGCGGGTGTATTCTTCCACTGACCTGCATTACCAAGGCGCAACCTTCGGTTTCAAACTGATGACCGGAATTGATTTTTTTATCTGGGAATGGCTTTCGCTGGGCGTAGAAGGCGGCTACCGCCATGCCCGTTTTGAGGAAGTCCGTGCTGAAATTTCAGGCCGGGACGCAGCCTTGACCAATCAAGACGGTTCTCATTTTACGTTGGATTACAGCGGTGCCTTCATCCACTATACATTTAGATTTTATTTTTAAAAACCATCCACCAATCAGCACAAACAGAAAAAGCACTGATAAATTATAAAAGGTTTTTATGCGTTGGCGTGATTTTTCGACTGACAGGCTCGGAGGGGAAAATTTCATTTTGCTGATGTAAAAAATGTAGGTAGTCATTGAACGAACCTTGCGGGACAGCATTTATGCAGCGAACCGCCCTAAACGCGTTGCGCCTCTGAATATTTCGGGCATCTTCCAGCATTTCTTTTTTCATTGTTTTATCAAGCATGATGAATGCGCTCCAGTATCTCATTCAATTCCCCGGTTCGGCCAAACAGTTCGAAATATTCCTTGACCAAATCCATATCCATCTTTGACCGGTGTTTCTCCAGGATCATTTGCACATCCGCCATATCCTGAAACCATCGCCCCGGATCATTCGAACTGGCCTGAACCTTCAGCCCAATAAGATCCTCCGGCCGGAGTGCTTTGATCGTAAATTCACCGTCAAACACCGGATATTTTATTGCCCTTTTAAGCATCGCCAATGTATACCGGCGATGTGCCAACAAAAAATCAACACGCCCCGATTGCGAATGAGCTCCGACGAAATTAAGTACATCTTCACTCTCGTGAAGCAGCGAATAGCCTTTTTGATGCATGGTTGTTTTTATCATCAGGACTTTTTCTGCTAAAATCAACAAATCCACATCCTGGGTGCTCCGAACAATACCAACGGTTTCCATGGCGAGTCCGCCGATCAGTGCAAAATCCACATTTTCTTTTTCAAAAGCCACAATCAAATCACCCAGAATATTTTTAAAATCCATTGGTATCCTCACATCATTGATGTATAAAAGTATCATATTCTCCAGCGGTTCGCAATTCTGAAAAAACGGTTTGAAAAAGGGTAACTATGATGAAAGACAACCTTCTGTCAAAACGACTGATTTTTGCCGATTACTTCACATCACTGCATACGCGGGAAATTTCCGGTCATACCTGGAACTGGCGATATTACAACGGTGACAACGTACAATGGAGCGGCGACCTTTACGAATCCGTTGGTTCAGATCGTAAAGAAACTGCTGCGCCCTTTTATCCCCTCATCGGTCCTTATGACACACTGGACCCGATCGTTATGGAATACCACATCTTGCTTGCCAAAGCCGCCGGCATTGACGGTTTTCTATGTGAATACGACACACATCACAGCTTGGACCACGAAGTTGTCGTCCGCATGGCACAAATCGCCCGGAAACATGATTTCAAAATTGGCATTCATTGGATCCCGATTAATTTCACCAACCGGACACCCGGCCTTCGCGACCGCGTGAGTATGCTGGAAGCTGCCAAGACGTGTCTCGCCGCTATTTTCGATCAAGTCTATGCTGTCTCCGGCGCATGCATCAATGACCGGCCGCTCATTTTAATCTTTGGCATTCGCGCCTCTGATTACCTTCCGACGATTGTCAAAGATACTTTCTTTTCCGCCTCGGAAATCAATGCTCTGCGCGAAGCCTTCAAGGACAAACACCCTCTGTTTTTGGCACCGCATTTCCAGCCGGAACTGATTGAGTCTGTCGATGGATTCTATCCCTGGATTTTACCCTTGGGTTCCGAAATCCCTCCCAACAGCCCCTATGATAAGATCGGCGATCAAGCAGCGCAGCGGAAGCATTTGCATCATTTTTATTCTCATGTACAAAAAACAGTTGCTGAAAATCACCAAAAGCTATTTATGGCCGGGGTTTGGCCGGGGTTTGACGATCACAAGGGCAGGGCTTGGGGTGAAGACCTGGCGCGATATGTCCCGCGCGACAATGGCCGCATGCTTGCATTCACCTGGGAAATGGCTGAAGCGGCAAACGCTGAAACCATTCTACATGTCACCTGGAACGACTGGATTGAATCCACCATCATTGAACCCAGCCGCGAAATGGGTTATTCGGAATTGGAATCCACCCAGGAAAAAATCAATCAATGGAAAAACAGCCGCTTAGATCCCAACCGGCTAAAAAAAACGCAATCCCTTTACACTTGCCGCAAGCAACTAAACTATCTGCTGGCATCGGGCGCGCCCCCAAAAACCATTACGGACTTACATGCCCGCCTGGACAAAGCGGCTCAGGACTTCAGCCGCTTTGTCGACTCGCCCTTCAACGCGAAGCTGGAGAAAGTCACACAACAGCTGAGATCTCTGAACAAACACGTTACAGTACACAACACCGTTTGGCAATGGTCACCGGAAAATTCCCAACCGGACTTCACGCTGCATGCCTGTAATCACGGCATCGCCTTACAGCTAAAAAACCAGCACCTGCAAACAATGCCCCCTGGATTTTGGCAAGGACGAATAGCGGTCTCATTTCTTGACCAAGGAGACCACTTCCTGGCCGTCCGTCAGGGTACGCGTGATCACTGGGACAGCGCCCATGAAATTGCAAATTTCAAATTAAACGACACCTGCATAAACAGAGCCGTCGAAATGGATCTGATCCACTCCCGGTTGGCATCTGATCCCGGAAAAACTTTTTTCTTACTCAATGCCGGCCAACCTGTCCGTTGCAATGCGTTCACCCTTTCACTCTCCATTCACACCTTCCGTCCTTGAGATGATTGCTGTTTTTATTCTCCTGCCGCCTACGCGATAATAGTATAATAGCCGCCAGTGATATTGAATCAGGAGATCGACCCACGATGAAACGCATGCTTGCATTCCATTGTTACCTCTTCATTCTGGCCGCAGGCTGGCTGCCGCCGAATGCAGTCCACGCCGTAAAGATCCAGGATTTCACCTATCTTTATCAATGTGAAAACATCCGAAAAAATATCACCATGCACATTGAGTATGATGGAAACCGGGTCGAAATCACCTATTTCAATGAATTTGGTGATAAAGATATCACCGTTTTCAAAGACCGTATCCACCCGGTCAGTGCCGTCTATTTCAACCCCGACCGGGAACGCATCGGGCAAACAATTTATGATTATAAAAAAAAGAAAATTTTCATCCAGGGAGAAATGGATGCGGTCTATGATTTAATCGAACCGGTTTTTGACAACAACGGCGCAACTTTCTACCTGTTTAGCGTGTTCCATCCGGAACCGGAAAAAACCCTCACCTTCAGACTGGTCCAATCCAATTTAAGCCGGATCACGGACGGCTTCCAGAGGCTTTTAATCCGAAAACTGGTCGGACCTGTAACAATGCAATTAAAGCATCTCGGTCAGGAAACCATCACACTCCAAAACGAAGAGCACCTGACGGTAAAATACGAATTCTCTATCCGTGATAGCGGCACTTCGATATTTTGGTCTCACAAATATTTATTTTGGTACAGTCTGGAAAAAAACATCCTTCTCAAGCACCAAGGGATGAGCCAGGAAAAAAAATTAATTATTTATACACTGATTGAGTTCACAGAATGGGAACGGCCTAATCCACAACTACCGAGCTTATAACACCTATCGAAAAACCGCTTTTATTATTTCCGGATGATACACACCATTGCGTTCTGCATCTTTTTTCATCCATCCAATTTCCATCTTCGCAGGAATGGTATAACCGGAAAATTCTTTCTCAGCCGTCACGCCCAGGATGCCGTACGGATGTTCTGCCGGCGGCAGTTTACTGCTCAGGCTACCCCAACGTTGTAACTGCGCAGACAAGACCGCACCGGTTTCGGATATTTTTATTTCAAGTTCAAATAAATAATCATCAATCCGAAAAACCGCCAAGAGTAAATCCGCTTGAATCACAGACCATTTTACACCATACATCGGGAGCAAGGTCGAGGGCAGCCAAAGTCTCCCCAAAGCCGCACGGGCAACCGCAAAACGAGCATGGTCTGCTCCGTGTTTCACCCCGGCGGGCATGGCAAACAAACGCCACCAAAGCTTCCGGCTTGTTCCGGCAATATACAATTCATTACCCTGCCTGTGCCACAGTCCCTGCCCGGCATGCCCCTGCCAGACAAACGCCCTCCCGGTCAAAATTTCTTCCGCATTCATCGGCATCGTTTTTTTTCCGGCTGCCATTGCCAGACGGCCTTCCACTTGCAGTTCAGCAGATGCCGCCAACCGCGTTCCGGGCGCGATGGCATGTAAAAAATATTTTCGAACCGCTTCCGGGAGTTCCTGAATCAACTGTTCGGAAAAACACCCCTCCCCTTCAACCTTTTGAATGACCGTCCATATTTGTTCCACTTTTCGATTATCGAATATCCGCATCCCCCCCAGCACCACCAAAAGGGTTACTGCCAAAAGCATCAGTGAAAAAACAACCAAAAACATACCGAACTCCTTCCCTGCACCGCAAGCAGGTACCTGCCGTAACATCCCTGCTTCGCGAAGTAAAACCATTTACGGTTTGACCGGTTTGTCCCGCT
This sequence comes from bacterium, assembly GCA_021108215.1. Classification (NCBI taxonomy): domain Bacteria; species bacterium. Next base: position 5,268 of record JAIORK010000006.1, read on the forward strand.
CATGATCAACAATACAGAAAAAACCAAAAGCACTCTTGCTCTCATTACGCAATTGATGAACTGCAAAAGGCGGAACATAGGCCACATCAAACGGGCCGAGCACAAGAGTCTGTCCAGGCAGCTGGAGTACGCCCTCGCCTTGCACAGCGACAATGACATGTTCGTGCATATGTTTTTCCAGACTGGAATATCCGCCCGGTTCAATTTGAAAATAACGGAGATCAAATTTTGTCTGTTCCCCATTTTTGCCAATCAATTCCTGCCGGACAATGTTTGCAAAAGATGTTGTCGAATCGGTTTTGTAGTCTTCTGTTTCCCGTCCCTGCCAGGTAAAACCGCTCTGCCATTTCAGATATTCTAAAACCTTAGACTGGGTATCTGCTTTAGACCGTTCACCGGCCGAGGCCACCCCAGCGTCCGGTCCGGTTTCGTGTGCATCAAATTCACGATGAATCGTCTCCAAAAAATACCGGGTCGAAGATTCCAGATCATCGGAATGTTTAAGTAAAGCGCCGCCGATCAAGTAAACCGCATCCTGACCATATTGCGCCTTCATGGTATTAATGGATGCCAATGTCATCCCGCCGGCCGGTGCCGGCAATGCTGCCGGCATCGCACCCAGCGGACGCTTTAGCGCACCGCTGATTGCCTGACATTCTTGGGAGGTAAATCCAAAGCGGCCTCCGCTATTTGGAAAAACCGAGATGTCCGCCCCAAAAAGCCTAAACAACGTCCCCAATAAAACAGCCGGTGTCATGCCATGATGAGGGTCGTGAAAATGTGTGCCCGTGAAAGCCGGATGCGCCATCATTATTAGAGGATATTTTTTCGCCAAGTACCTGAAATTATCCGGACCAATCAAAAATGGGGAGAGCAACAAACCACGAACACCCTGACGAATCGCAAACGCAACCTGCTGCTCCATGTGTTCCAAATCACCTGACACATTGGGAAAATACAATGTCATTTTACCTGTCCGGACATTGGCCTCGGCAATTGCTGTCTGGCATCGTTCCACCCGCTCCTCAAACGGACAAAAATCATGGTCCGCCAATCCATGATCATCCTTAACTATATCACCGCCGCCCAAGGCAAATGCCCCGGCCATCGCTGCCAATTGTTTCGGTGTGCTCCCCAAAGGCTTCAACGCCGTCGCTGCCAGAGGTCGTCCCTGTACGCCTAAAAGTTTCCGAATGCCTTTTATGCCGAAATTGGGCCCATGAAATTTGGCAAGAAACGTTTCCGGAAAACGAACATCAATAATTTTAATGTAATTTTTCAAAGAAATATTCCCGAACAAAACATTGAGCAGTTGCGGTATCTGATACGCTGTGATTTCCTGAGCATAACCGATCACCGCGGTATAGCTCCCATTTTTTTGTGTCAACGGTGTTATTTCCAATAGTTTACCGACAATGTTTTCCTCAATGAACGGATCTAAGTCAACTTCTTTGGGAACTTCAACCGTTTGTTCCCGCGCAATGGCCCGGCAAATCGTCCTGATATCTTCTTGCGCCGGACATTTAATTGCATAAACAACCTGTATCATTTCAGACATTTGATCCATTCCAAATTAACGGTAAATTATTTGCCCGGGCAACAAACCGGACAGGGTCTATACTTTCCCTTTTTTGCATCTTTTAACTGCACCGGATAGCGGGTCTCATCTAATTTTTGACAATGCTCTAAATGATAACGTCGATCCTGATTGGAAATATAAACAATATAATCCTCAGACAATATACTTGGAGATGCCGCTTTGACGACTATCTTTTCATCTTCCGGCAGCGGTGCGCCCCACAATCCCAATTTCTCGCTTTGGGCCGCCTGTTCTGCGGTTTGAAATGAAGCCAAATGCTCAAACTGCGGGGTTTCAGTGACAAGTCCATAACCCATCCGTATAATCGCATAATTCACAAACAATTGATCGGACTCCCGATAAACCAAAGCCAACAAATTCTTCTCTGCATCCCGGGTGGGCTCCAGCGAATAAACAAGTACACGTTCATTGCGGACCATCTGTTCGGTAAACTGTTTGGCTTTTTCCCCGCGATAGACTTGCACTTCTCGGGTAAAGTGTTTCAAGTCTTTTCCCGGCCCTCGAATGGAATCCGTCGCACAAAAAGTATTGTTTGTCCCATCAACATTTAACTGCGCGCATTGCTTTTTATAGAGATCGCGTTTTTCGCTCGGCAGCTCATATCCGGTTTTTTTAATCCCCGCCAGGCGAACCGTCTCATCCATGCCGTTGGCTGAAACCACAATCGTATTCACATCAATCACACGATCAACCCGGGCACGAAAAGTATTTTCCATCCCTGCCATTTTAGGTTCCGGCGCTTTTTTTTCCGACGTCGCACACCCAAACATCATCAACAAAACCGCCCCGACAACAATATGCTGTATTCTCAATGAAACCATTTCATTCCCTCCAAGTTTAAAAAAAATTCCCCGATTGCTTTCCATGATAGCCTTTTTGGGGCACGAAACGCAAAACTTTTTTCCCTGGAGTAACTTCCACGGGAACCCTTCACCGGCATGCCGGTGTCTAATGAACACATGAATTTCGATAACCCCGGGAGGAAAACCATGGTCATCACGGAAGAAAAGAAAATATCAAATCCGACCAAACCACGGATTTATATCGACCTTGATTACACCGAGCCAAAAAAAACTACGATTGAATTTTCCGAATCTACAATTTTTTTAATACTTTTAATTGCCGGCCTGGCAGGATTGATTTATCTTTTTGTTTCCGGGTGACTTTGTTCCGATTCCGGCATACACAATGTACAAGGGGTATACCCTGCTTGACGTGCGCGATAAAACCGGACCGGAAAACGTCCCTGACGTAATTGCGTACAATAGTCACGGTGGTATTTCTTATCCAGCAAGGTCAAATAAACCGTGTCATCATCGTGCAAACCTGCTTGTAAATCCCCCGACCTCCCCTTCAGCTCACGCTTCTTCGGCGGCTTCATGCCCCAGAGCCCGACACCTTCCAGGCGCGCTTCACGTTCTCCATTCCGGAAAAGACGCTGATAGCGATAAGGCCGGCTTAGCTCCGCATGACCAAATCCCAAACGGATGATGGTATAATTCACAAAAAGACGGTCTGTTTCGCGGTAAAGATATCCCTCCCGAACAGCATCCCCCTCAGCTTTCCCGACAAATGCCACACGCACATCTTGGGCCATAATAAATTTTTCTAAAAAAGTTACCGCAGATTGGTGAAAAATCCCTTCCCGCAACGGATTGACATCCGCCGGAGACGCAACACCATGCAATTGAACAAGCTGTGAAGTATTCTCCATTTCAATTTCAATCTGATTGCCGGATACAATGCCCGTTACGCTGGCCAAGGGCAATTTCTTCTGTTCATCCTCTACGAATGACATTTCCTGAGCTGCGCCGGCCATCGACAGCAACAACAAAAAAACCACACCTACGATGATTGCAACCGCCTGTGGATATGCCTGTTTATATCCAACCATCTTCCACCGCCTCCAGCATGTACACAAATTCAGATAGGGGTAATTGCCGCAATCGTCTCACTTGTATCTTTTGTGACGCTGAATCATATCATAGGCGCGATTGAGTCTTTGGGTAAGCTCCTGCGCCCGTTGTTGCAATTCCTCACTGAGATGACTCACTTTGTCCGGATGGTTGGATGCAACACGCCCATGGTATGCACGGCGCAGTTCATCCCGTGAAGCGGAAGGCGCGACCCGCAAAAGTTTATACGCCCCTTGCAGGGTCAATGATTTTTTTAAGTCGCCTTCTCCGGGAAAGTCTGCTCGTTCCTGCCGCCGGGAACCGCCTTGCTCTGTGGTATGGCGGGCATTCAAAATTTTTCGCCACTGCCGCAAAACAATTGAGAGGTAAATCCCAAAGACAACCATGTCATCCAGCAATGTGGGATGCAGGTCCCAGGGCCAAATCAAATAGAGGACCACCAAAATAAACCAAAAGTACTTTTTAAAAAACACCATGACTACTCAACAACCGGTGTTGTAATTTCCAGCGTTTCCTGAAAGAGATAATATTTTTCAACCATATCCACGCCAGGCTCCAGGGGTTGAAGATAGATCATCTGTTTTTCTTTTTTGTCCAGCATCTCGATAACCGGATGGTTGGCATATCCTTTGTCTGCGCGGTAAGCATCCAGTGCCGGATAAACTTTGGCCAAACCAAAAACCGGCGTCAGTTTGGAACGATATGGAAAAATCGCCACCAAACACCGCTGCCTGGGAAAGGTCCTGACCAAGTACTGTTCCTGAATAGCTTGACGTGTTTCCTCGTCAGGTTCATCAATCACCCACCCTATGATATAGCGCAATAATTTCTCATCGGTCTGACGCGGATCATCAAAAAACATGGCCATCTCCAATTTACCTTTGATCCCATTTTCGGAAAGCCACAAGCGCACCGCACTGCCATAAAGCGATGCCTGCTGATATTCACCTTCCACTTTTTTAAAAACCAACGAATACGGTCCGATATCCCGCTCCTGAATTTCAGGTTTATCAAACATCCCGGCAATGCTGAGCGCAAAAAACAGGGCAATGCCGCCTAAGACAACCGTCGTGACTACGACCTTCCACATACTGACCTCCTCGTTAACGCATTCATCGACTGCTTATCCCTATCGGTATCGCCAGCTTGCCAAAAGGAGTCTCGCTCTCCAGTTCACCTGAAAAAGACACCTGCGGATTACGATTAAGCAGCATTTGAGTGAACAAACTTAGCGTCTTTCCTACAGAATCCCCAATTTTCAACCAAATCTCCCCTTCGGCATTGGCCGCAATCACTGGCTTATCTTTTAATGCCGCCAACGTATAGGACTGACCGGCAATCGTAGCTTGCACACCAATCTTGCTCATGGCCAGCGGAAAGGTGTTGGGATTTTTCACCCTGATTTTCAAGCCAACATTTTTTTCCTGATGCATTAATTTAAACCCGCCAAAAGTCACACTCGGCAGCCGGGGTATTGGCAGGACCACCTTAAAAGAAAACGGCACCGCCGGAAAAGAAAACTGACCTCCCAAATGAAGCCGGCCGTTAAACTCCAAATGCATTTTTTCCGCTTTTTGCACCTGCACAACCAATGCGGTTAAATCAGAAAAATTAATTTGAAAAGGAACCTCAACCACCTGCGCAGCACTTCCCCCGACCGCTTCGATTGTTTCCACGGCACCCGAAGTAAAGTGCCTGCCATTCACCCCCACTGTAAATTCAAGTTTTTTCAAAGGAATACGAATCGGGACACGGTTGGTCACACTGATTTTTGCACGAAACCCAATATTTTGTGGTGTTATAAAAACCGGTTTTACAGACAGCACACGCACCTGAGGTGGTTCAATCAAGGATTGCAAATGTGCACACCCCGAAACAACCATCACCAGCGCCAATCCCATCCACATCATCTTTTTCATCAAAGTCTCCTTTTACCCGGCAATAATCTTTTATATCAAATATCATGTCCGCACGCAAGCCGGGATCATGGCGCACCCAAAATTATTTTTGTCTTCCCGGATGATGCGTATCTTTGTATACTAGGTCAATCTCATTCAACCAAGGAGTTTTCCATGCGTGGTGTTCCTGCAATGCCGGGTATTCTTTTCGTCAGCCTATCCCTCGCTTTTCTTTTCATCACCCCTGCCCAGGCAGAACGGGTTACCAGCGGACTGGTCGTGCTATACACATTTGAAGAAAATAGCGGTGATATTATCCATGATACCTCCGGGGTCATGCCTGCGCTTGATCTGATCGACAATACTCCAACAGCCACCAGCTGGATCGTAGGCGGGCTTTCGGTGAATACATGTACCGTGATCGCTTCGACCCAGGCGGCTACAAAATTATATACCGCCTGTACCGCTTCCAATGAGATCTCGCTGGAAGCCTGGGTCAATCCGCAAAATATTACCCAGGAAGGTCCTGCCCGGATCATGACTTTTTCCCTGGATGGCGGCGCGCGCAATTTCACGCTGGGACAAAACGAATCCCAAGTGGCATTCAGGCTCCGCACAACCGACACAAACAATAATGGAGTACCCACTTTTTATTCCAACCTTGGAGCCCTTTCAGCCAATCTGACCCATATCGTTTGCACCCGCGATAACACAGGTGCGGTGACAATTTATGTCGACAGTGTATCTGTCAGCACCACCTCCATCAGCGGTAATTTTTCCAATTGGAATAATAGTTATCAGTTTGCATCTGCCAACGAGCTTTCCCTGGATGACCGGCGCTGGTTCGGCGATTTGCACCTGGTCGCGGTTTATTCCCGTGCACTATCGGCACCTGAAGTCCTGCAAAATTTCACGCACAGTGCCGATGCCACCCCAACAGTGACACAGACAGCCACCCAAACCGCCACACCACTCGGCACACATACCGACACACCCACGCAGACTGTCTCTCCCACACGTACAATTTCCCCGACCGCAACACCCAGCGGCACGTGTACACCGACTGCAACCATCACACCCTCACCTACCATCTCAGCCACAATTACCGTGACTGCCACACATTCACCCACCCGCACACACACACCGGACGTGACCGCCACACATACGAGCACCCGAACAATTCATGCCATCAAATCCATCTTCCCTTATCCGCAACCCGCCACAGACGATACGCTCTATTTCTATTTTCAAATTGATGAACCGGCCAACATCACCATCGAGATCATGAATTTGGTGGGAGAAAAAATAAAAACCATCACCCTGGCACGTAACACTGCGGGCGAATTCAGGCACACCTGGGATATTGCCGCAGTCGCTCCCGGTATCTATTTTTACCGTGTCACCCTCAATTACCCTACCGGCAAAATCGAAAAACGGGATTTCGAAAAAATCGTTATTGTAAAGCGGTAATCACATACTGCGCCTGCATTGGTTCAGATCAAACACACCTGTCTTCTCCGCACAAGAGAAAGCCGCAATTTTAATTTTATAAATTAGACAACAGATAGCCCCCGGCCAGACCGGTCTTAATCATATACAGGAGATAGGTAGGTTCATACGGCGGATGAATCATGTCGCAATTGGGAATCATTTTTATTTCATGTATAAGTTCACCTTCCTGAGCGCCGACAATAAACAACATGGGTATATTAGGAAATTTTTCCCGCAAGGGCGTGACCAGCACATGATGAATTTCAGCCGGCGCAACATTGCCCGGAAGCGGTCCGGCTTTCAAGTCCACGACAGCCAATGCCATCTTCTCCTCATTGCGAATCACCTCCGCAACATTGATAAGCGTCTGTGCCGCCACAACATGATACTTGGCGCTTTTGAGAAGGTAAATTTGATCCTTCAGCGTCGAAAGATTTGGATCCATATAAAAAATGTGACCGTCTTTTCGAATCATTTTTTCCACATCCGTCTTATTTTTTTATATTATAACGATTACAACAGCATCTGTAATGTAAAAAAAGTTTTTCGCATGATTTTTGGTAAAAAAAATAATTTTTCGAAACCTTACCTAATTTCTCCAATCTTAAAATAACGCCGCTCATAAATCCAGCACTAAAATTTCAGGCCCCCTCCCTGTTATTCCGGACTCGTGTTTTCATAAAAATTGCCGTTACTTACTAAAGTCATTTTACGAGGGACAACATGGACGAAGGATATCTAAGACTCTCACACGCAGACAGCCAGGACGAGGAAGTCCTCATCCGACTGGCGCGTCAAAACACCCAATGCTTTATGTCCGCGCGTATTTTAAAGCATCACTATCGGTTAACCCCTGATCATCTGAAAGAAATTTTATTATCAAAAAAAATTGTTTATGGAATTGACGAAGACAGCTTAAAAACAATTTGCGAGCACGCGAATAGCGGCAAACCCGTCCAGAACAGCTTGGTTGCCAGCGGAAAACAATCGATTGGCGGTCAGGACGGATGTTTCGATTATGCCATCAAACCTTTTTCCATTGTGCCGGAATATGATGAAAGCCGCAATGGACGGATTGACTTTCATGAAACCAATCTTTTTGAAAATGTTATCACCGGGCAAACCATCGGCAAACTAATTCCCCCCCAACCCGGCGAGGAAGGCATCACCGTGCTCGGGGATAAAATCCAGATTTCGAAAGTTAAAAAATGCAGTATCCATGCAGGACAAGGAATTGATTGTGATGATACCCACAGTCTTTTCACTGCCAACAAAAACGGACGCGTCATGCTTAAATTCAACACACTCCAAGTCACCGAAGAACTCGTTGTTGAAAAAGACGTGGATTTCAAGATCGGCCATATTGATTTTGTAGGTTTTGTACAAATTCGCTGTGACGTACTGGAAGGATTTCATGTCAGGGCAAAAAAAGGTCTGCAAATTGCCGGCAACGTCTCTAATTCCCGTATCGATTCAGACGGCGACATCACCTTGGGCGGCATGTCTTCCCGTGAGGGCGAGGGCGTTATTCACTGCGGCGGAAATCTAAAAGCCGCTTACTTATGCAATGTGCAGGTTGAATGCGAAGGGGATGTCCAGATTACCAAAGAAGCGGTCAATTGTGTTCTGGCTTGCAATGGAACCCTCACCGTTGGCGGACGCATTGTCGGCGGCAGTTATACCGCACTCGGCGGATTGGAAGCGGCACAAATCGGTACTGAGCTCGGGGTCAAAACCTTCATTACCTGCGGTGATAATTTTCATTTCCTCAACGATATCGTCTCCCTTAAAAACCAGATCCGAGAAGTCAAAAACAAACACCAACACGCAGAAAAAAAATTCGAACACGAATTTGGAGATATCGATATTGCGACACTTCCCGAAGATCTTCAAACCCGGCACGAAACCGCACTCCAATTCCTGAAAAAACTGGATCAAAAAAAACGCACAACGCAGGAATCCTTACAGCACATCCGAAAAACTTCACAGAAAAAAGCCAACCCAAAAATAAACATTACAGAAAAAATACACGCCGGGACCCACTTCACATTGGACTGTACCCAGGAAGATATCAAAGAAGAAAAAACAGGTCCCTTTTCAGTGATTGCCGCCCAGGATCAATCCATGGCCTACCTGTCACTGTCTCCGCTTGCCATCAACGCGCGTACTCTGAAACCCGATGTCAATCCGGCGGATATCAGTACCCCGGCGGATGATGAATCCAGCGCAGCGTAAAAATACTCTGCAAACCGTTCCAACGAAATATATGCATTTATCATCCAATCAACCGGGCACATACCTCTTCAACCAACCCATCCCGGTTGTGGACATTCACCGGCACCAAAATCACGTCCTCACGTTCCTTGATTTCCTCCATAAACAGCGACCCGTGCCGGGCAATGGTCGCCAAAACTTTGTGTGGAAGATCCAACGTATGTAACAGGGCTTGACAAAATTTATCCGAATGGCATTCCATCTTCCCAATTTCATCAATCACAATGACCTGTTCGGCATGTTCCTTTTCAATCGCCTGAAGTGCCACAGCTTCAAACCGGCTGATATCGACCGCATATTTACCGACATGACAGTCGCTTTGAAATCCCACATGCGCAAACATTTCCTTAAGACCGTGCAGGGTATGAATTTCGAATCCAATACGATGCCCTTTTTCCCGGACTTCCTCGGTCCAAAATCCCTTCAATGGTTTTTCCGAGGCATGAATTATTTTTTTAATGAGCGTTGTTTTTCCCGACTGTGGCGGACCGATGAGAATGATATTGGTTGGTTCCATACGTATCCTCGGATTTAATGACCCATGACGCAGGGATTAATTTTATCGCAGCCCTGCAATTTCATTTTTTCGTTTTAAGTTTTTTTACCGGTTTACGCAGCTTCGACAAGTAAGCATCCACACCGGCCGCAGCCAAACGCCCCCGGTTAATTGCGCGCACGACCAACGAAGCGCCGGTTTCAGCATCCCCGGCTGCAAAGACACCCTTTTGTGATGTCATCAATATGTCGTCTACCGCAATATTTCCGCGCCCGTCCAGCTTCACCTTTAAATCTTTGACCAGCGCACCGTGTTCAGGATGGATAAATCCCATCGCCAGGAACACCAAATCCGCTTTTAAATCAAATCCAGACCCGGATATTTCTTCGCAAGCCGGTCGGTTGTTTTCGGGAAAAGTCCATTTTAATTTTGCCGCTTTCAACACTTTCAGTTGTCCCTTGTCACCCTCCAGCGACTTTGTCTGAATATCCCACATCCGGTCGCAGCCTTCTTCGTGTGAAGTTGCGATACGATGAATCACCGGCCAGGCGGGCCAGGGTGTCGCAGGATTACTGTTTTTAGGTGGTTGCGAGAGTAGCTCTAGCTGAATAACCTTTTTCGCACCTTGACGAATACTTGTGCCAATGCAATCCGCACCGGTATCCCCGCCGCCAACCACTACAACATGTTTCCCCTTGGCGTGAATCATCTGTTTAACGGAAATTTTATCCCCGGCAGTGCGCTTGTTTTGCTGAGTTAAAAATTCCAATGCAAAATGGACCCCTTTCAAGTTACGGCCCGAAACAGGAAGATCGCGTGGTTCCCCGGCACCGATGGTAATTAAAATTGCATCAAAGTTTTTTTTCAGCGTATCCGCCTTAATTGTTTTACCTGCATTCGTTCCGGCTTTAAAAACCACACCTTCATCCCTCATCTGCGCCATCCGCCGGTCAATCACAGATTTCTCCAACTTGTAATCCGGGATTCCATAGCGCAGATACCCGCCAATTCGGTCGGCTTTTTCAAACAATGTCACCGCATGACCCGCCCGGGCCAACTGCTGCGCCGCTGCCATGCCGGCCGGCCCGGAACCAACAATCGCCACTTTCTTGCCGGTTTTCTTTTCCGGCTTTTGCGGTTGAATCCAGCCCTGCTCCCATCCGCGTTCAACAATCTGGAGTTCAATTTGACGGATTGTTACAGGGTCTTGATTGATGGCCAGCGTACAGGCCGGTTCACACGGAGCCGGACAAACGCGTCCGGTAAACTCGGGAAAATTATTGGTTGCATGCAAAAGGTCCAATGCCTTGCGCCATTGTTTTTTATAAATCATGTCATTCCAATCAGGAATCAAATTACTCAACGGACAGCCATAGGCATGACAGGAAGGAACTCCGCAGTCCATGCAGCGCGCCGCCTGGATCTCCAGCTCAGCTTGACCCAGCCTCTGCTCAATTTCCCTGAAATCCTTCACCCGGTCTTTCACCTTGCGTTTGGGCGGATTCTTCCGTGCATAATCTAAAAACCCGGTTGGTTTTGCCATTATAAAAAACCCTCCACTAAAAAACAAATTCATTCACCGCTGAGACACGGAGCACGCAGAGAAAAATAAAAAATCAGGGATTTAAAACAAAAAAATTATAATCCATACGTTCTTTATAATGCTTTTATTTTTATCCGTTTTCCCCTCTGTGTCCTCTGCGTCTCTGCGGTGAAATATTTATTTAATCAATTCTTCCAGCACCTTGCCCGCAGCATAGACTTCTTCTGTTGCCGAAACCGAATCGGTATCCATCGCTTCTTCCTGCGCCATACGCTCCAGCACCCGCTTATAATCAATCGGCATAACCTTCACAAACATCGGCAGCTGGGTCTGCCAGTTATCCAGAATAAATTTGGCGCGTGTACTCCGGGTATAGTCATAATGCTTTTCAATCAACATCTTCAACGCAAGAATGTCCGCTGCATGAACAACACTTTCCAGATCCACCATATCCAAATTACACTTAGTATCAAACAATTCATTTTCATCATAAACATAAGCCACGCCGCCGCTCATCCCGGCGGCAAAATTAACCCCGGTCGAACCCAGGACAACCACCACACCACCGGTCATGTATTCGCACCCATGGTCACCCACACCTTCCACCACCGCCCGGGCACCGCTATTGCGGACACAAAAACGCTCGGCTGCAATCCCATTGATATAGACCTCACCTGCCGTCGCGCCGTAAAGCACAACATTGCCGACGCTCATGTTTTCATGCGGTACAATTGTCGAACCTGCATCCGGCGCAACAATAATTTTCCCGCCGGAAAGCCCTTTGCCCAGATAATCATTGGCATCTCCGGAAACTTTAAGCGTTATTCCCGGCGCTAAAAAAGCACCCAAACTTTGGCCGGCCGAACCTTTAAAGCGAACCTCGATCCGGTCTTCCGGCAGCCCTGCTTCTCCATATCGCTTCGTAAGTTCATGACTGAGGGTCGTCCCAACGGTACGATTTATATTTTTAATCGGCAGGGAAATAATCACTTTTTCTCCGCGCTCCAATGCAGGTTTTGCCCGGGCAATCAGCACATTGTCCAAACATTTTTCCAACTGATGGTCCTGGCTCCCGGTGCAATGCAGGGTATCGCTCTGGACATACTTAAGCATATCTGAAAAATCAAGCCCGGCTGCTTTCCAGTGTTTTTTATCCGGAACAAACCTGAGCATATCGCTGCGCCCGATCATTTCATCCACAGTCCTAAATCCCATGGCTGCCATAATCTCGCGCAACTCCTGGGCCATAAATTTAAAAAAACGTTCCGGATATTCCGGTTTTCCGGTATACCGTGCCCGCAGTTCTTCCCGCTGGGTCGCCACACCGACCGGACAGTTGTTCAGATGACATTTCCGCATCATGATACAACCCAGCGTTACCAGTACAGTGGTACCGAATCCATATTCATCCGCACCCAGCAAAACAGCAATCGCCAAATCACGTCCGGTTTTTATCTGCCCGTCGGTCTGGACCCGGATACGGTCACGCAAACGATTGGCAATTAATGATTGTTGTGTTTCCGCCAAACCTAATTCCCAGGGCAAACCCGCATGTTTGATTGATGTCATGGGTGATGCGCCGGTTCCGCCGTCAAATCCTGAAATCAACACCGTGTCCGCCTTGGCTTTGGCAACACCGGATGCAATGGTGCCCACACCCACTTCGGAAACCAGCTTGACCGAAACTTTGGCTGCGGGATTTGAATTTTTAAGATCAAAGATCAATTGTGCCAAATCCTCAATGGAGTAAATATCATGGTGCGGCGGCGGTGAGATCAAGGTCACACCCGGCGTGGTATGCCGAACACGGGCAATCTCTTTGCTCACCTTGTGTCCGGGCAATTGCCCCCCCTCACCCGGTTTGGCGCCTTGCGCCATCTTAATCTGAATTTCATCGGCATTCGAAAGATAATGGGCGGTGACCCCAAAACGCCCGGAGGCAACCTGTTTGATGCGCGAACACTTGCTGTCACCGTTGGGCAATGGAATAAAACGCACCGGGTCCTCGCCGCCTTCACCGGAATTGCTCCGCCCTCCGATACGGTTGAGCGCTATCGCGATGTCTTCATGCGCTTCCTTGCTAATCGAGCCGTAGGACATGGCCGCAGTCACGAAACGCGGTGTGATCGAGGCAATTGATTCGACCTCGTCAATCGGTATCGCATTTTTTTTGTTGAATTCAAAAAAACTGCGTAAGGTTACATGCCCGGCCGCCTGATCATTAATCATGGCAGTATATTTTTTGAATCCAGCATAATCATTTTCGTGTGTCGCTCGCTGCAGTGTGCTGACAGATTCCGGTGTCCAAAGATGCCGCTCACCATTGACCCGCAAATGATACTCCCCGCCGGAATGCAACACCGGTGTGACCGCACCCTTTTCCGGATAGCCGCGACGAAAACGACGCACTGTCTCCTCCGCCAATTCCTTGATCCCCATACCGGAGACGCGCGACGCTGTATAGGCAAAATATTTATCGATTACTTTGCGGTTCAACCCGACTGCCTCAAAAATTTGAGAACCGAAAAAACTCCGGATGGTGGAGATCCCCATGCGGCTAAATGTCTTCAGCAGCCCTTTTTTCACTGCTGTGATATAAGCATCCATGGCCTCATCCGGCGTCTTGGCTTTATCCAGATACTGGGTCTCAGCCAATTCACGCACTGAAGCAAATGCCACGTACGGACAAATCGCGTTGGTCCCAAACCCGATCAATTGCGCAAAGTGTATAACCTCCCGGGCTTCACCGGTCTCAACCACAATACCTGCCTGGGTCCGCAATCCCTTACGAATAAGATGATGATGCAACCCCGATGCGGCCAACAATGCCGGAATCGGTGCGAAATCCTTATTCATATTAATATCCGTGAGAATTAAAATAGTGGCCCCGGTTTTGATTGCTTTTTCCGCCTGTTTGAATATCTCCTGCAAGGCTTTTTCCAAACCCAAACCGCCTGCACTCACCGGAAAGAGCATCTCAATATCCACGGTCTTAATATCCGAATGCTGGGCGCCGCGAATACGTGACATATCCGCAGTGGTTAAAATCGGATGCTGCAATTTAAGCATCCGGCAATTTTCCGGGCCTTCGGCGAGCACATTGCGCTCCCTGCCGAGCATGCTCATCAACGACATGACCAATTCTTCCCGCAAAGGATCAATCGGAGGATTGGTCACCTGTGCGAACAACTGATGAAAATAATTATAAAGAAGTTGCGGTTGATTGGAAAGCACTGCCAAGGGCGCGTCCGTCCCCATGGAACCGGTGGGTTCCTGACCATTGGATGCCATGGGCGTGAGGATCATTTTCAAATCTTCTTCTGTATATCCAAACGCATGCTGTTGAACACGTAATTTTCCCACATCCGGCTTGGGCGCTTTGGCCGGGGCAAACAAACCCCGCAATTCAATCTGATTTTCTTTAACCCATTTGCGATAAGGTTTCTGCCGGGCAATTTTGGCTTTAATTTCCTTATCCGGAATAATCCGGTGTTCCTGCAAATCAACCAAAAATATTTTCCCCGGTTGCAGCCGGCCATTAAACTGTATGCGCTCCGGCGGAAAATCCAGCACACCGGTCTCAGAGCCGGCCACAATCAAACCATCCTTTGTCACGGTATAGCGGTTGGGACGAAGCCCGTTACGATCCAGCGTCCCTCCGATATACCGGCCGTCCGAAAATACCAGACCGGCCGGACCGTCCCAAGGCTCCATCACAGCGGCATGATACTGATAGAAAGCGCGTTTATCCTGACTCATGTGATACTTCACACCAAACGCTTCGGGAACCATCATCATAATGGCATGAGGCAGTGATCGACCACCGGCGACCAAAATTTCCAATGCATTATCCAGTGCTGCTGAATCGCTGCCGTGCTCACTGATAAAAGGCTTTAGCTTTTCCAGTTCTTCCCCAAGCAACTCGGATTCCATAATGGCTTCCCGGGCACGCATCCGGTTAATATTTCCCCGCAATGTATTGATCTCGCCGTTGTGGGCAAGATAGCGAAAGGGCTGCGCCAGACTCCACATCGGCAGCGTGTTGGTGGAAAAACGCTGATGCACCAAAGCAAAAGCACTTGCGAACTCCGAATCATTGATATCCGGGTAAAAAGTTGCCAGCTGATTCCCGGTCAACATCCCCTTGTAATTTACCGTGGTGCTCGAAAAACTACAGACATAGAACTGACTGTAATCTCCATCCACAAAAGCACCCACCGCTTTTTCAATCAAGCGGCGCAGCACAAAAAGTTTAATTCCCAGCTTGTCCGCAGGATTTTCACCGGCAGTCACAAAACATTGCCGCACGACCGGAAGGGTCGAAAGGCTGAATTCACCTAATCCCGCAGTCATGACCGGCACATCACGCCATCCCAGAAGCTGACAGCCCTCGGCGACAACAATTTTCTCAAACGTACCAGTACATTTTTCCCGCAGTTTATTGTCCTGGGGTAAAAAGAACATCCCCACACCGTACGCACCTTTTTGCGGTAAGCTGATTTTTTTCTCTTTGCAAGCCTTCTGCAAAAACGCATCCGGCATATCCAGTAATAAGCCGGCACCATCTCCGGTCGCATCATCACCACCCAGTGCGCCGCGATGTTCCAAATTAATCAGAATCTTCACAGCATCCTGAACAATACTGTGGCGCGGCTTGCCGTCCAAATGAGCAATAAACCCGATCCCGCAACTGTCATGTTCATTTTGCGGATCATAAAGACCGCTTGCCTGAGGAACCCCGGCCGCATTGAGGCCGGTAAAATTCGTGAACCTGGAGAAATCTTTTTTCGACATCTGCCTAACCTTTCGAAATGTTATATATTGGTGTCTTTTGTAGGGGCGTGATTTATCACGCCCAAATTCAATTCGTGATTCACCACAAATTCCTGGGCGTGATAAATCGCGCCCCTACGCCTTTGGTTCTTTCCCGATCAGCAGATCAGTAGATCAGCAGACCACAGCAGTTTTTGCTGTTCCGCTGTTCTGCTCACTGCTGTTCCGGCAAGGCGCTCTGCGCCTTGCCATACCATTCTTGCAATGGCGAAACTGTCAAGGGCACATCCCGATGAACGCGCAAACCGTTCACCGCCGCCTGCGCACCCTGCAAGGTGGTGATGCAGGGAATGCCATGCCCCACCGCCAGGGTCCCGATCGGCCTGACATGCTCACGTCCGACCGGCCCGAAGGGAGTATTAATAATCAACTGAATTTTCCCGTCTTTGATCAAATCCAGGATGCTGTGCGAACCGTGTCCGATTTTTTCCACGGTCGAAACAGGAATATTATTGGATTTCAAAACTTTGGTCGTACCGGGTGTGGATACAATTTCAAAACCCAGTTCCTGCAACTGACGCGCTAAAAAAACAATATCGCGTTTATCATCATCCTTCACACTGATAAAAACCGTTCCGCCTGACGGCAGCTTTTGCCCTGCTCCCATCTGCGATTTGATAAATGCCATGCCGAAGGATGCGTCCACACCCATCACTTCACCGGTTGATTTCATTTCCGGTCCCAAATAAATGTCTACACCCGCAAAACGGGAGAAAGGCAGCACAGATTCTTTGATACAAAAATTAGGCCGCTGGATCGGACCTGCAATCCCCTGTTCCTGCAAGGATTTTCCTGCCATGACTTTGGAAGCGATCTTGGCCCAAGGTTGTCCCGTGGCCTTGCTCACAAACGGCACAGTACGGGATGCGCGCGGATTGACCTCCAAAACATAAATATTGCCGCGGCGTATCGCAAACTGAATATTCAACAACCCGCGAACACCCAGCGCCATCGCAATCCGGTCCGTATAGATTTTGATACGCTCAATCACTTCTTCCGACAGTGTATGCGGGGGCAAAACGCAGGCCGAATCGCCCGAATGAATACCCGCCTCCTCAATATGTTCCATAATGCCTGCCACCACGGTAGTCTCGCCGTCGCACACACCGTCGACATCCACTTCAATGGCATCTTCTAAAAATTTATCAATCAGCACCGGTTGACCCTCGGCCACATCAAACGCTTCCTGAACAAAATCCATGAGTGATTTAGGATCATAGACAATGCGCATGGCACGACCGCCGAGAACAAAAGAAGGCCGCACCAACACCGGGAACCCGATGGTATTGGCATGTTCCAACACCTCATCCACTGACCGGGCAATGCCGTTTTCCGGCTGCGCCATATCCAGTTCTACCATCAATTTAGCAAATTGGTCGCGGTCCTCCGCTCTTTCAATCGCTTCCACCGGCGTTCCCATAATGGGAGCCCCTGCATCTTCCAACCGCCGTGCCAAATTCAAAGGTGTCTGCCCGCCAAATTGAACAATAACGCCTGCGGGTTTTTCCTGGTCAATAATGTTCATAATGTCTTCAAAAGTCAATGGCTCAAAATAAAGTTTGTCGGAAGTATCATAATCCGTGGAAACCGTTTCCGGATTGGAGTTCACCATAATGGTTTCATACCCCAATTCCTCCATGGCAAACGAAGCATGACAGCAGCAATAATCAAATTCAATGCCCTGACCAATCCGGTTGGGACCACTGCCTAAAATCATAATTTTCTTTTTATCCGAGGGAACCGCCATTTCATTTTCAGTTTCATAGGTCGAATAACAATAGGGTGTATAGGACTCAAATTCAGCACCGCAGGTATCCACCAATTTATAGGTAGGCAATACACCCAGTGCCTTCCGTTTCGCCCGCGCCTCCAGTTCCGTACAATTGAGCCAGCCGGAAATCTGCTGATCGCTGAAACCTTCCTGTTTGATTTCCCGCATCCATTCGGCACTGATGGATTCAAGTGTATGACCGGCTTTGGCTTCTTTTAGATCACGTTCCACCAGCATGGCCAGTTGGTGTAGAAACCAGGGATCAATTCCGGTAACGGCATAAATTTCTTCAATCGCCATCCCCTGCCGCAGGGCTTCCCGCAGGGTAAACATGCGTTCTGCATGAGGTTTGGCCAGACGTTCTTTCAAAATATCTTTTGTCAAATCCGTCCCGATTTTAGGATAATGCTCATACCCGGACCGATGAATTTCAAGCCCGCGCAGTCCTTTTTGAAACGCCTCGCGAAATGTCCGGCCAATGGCCATGGTCTCGCCCACTGATTTCATGGAAACACCCAGTTTGGGATCAGCTCCCGGAAATTTCTCAAACGCAAAACGAGGAATTTTGACAACACAATAATCAATGGTCGGCTCAAAACATGCCATGGTTTTTTGAGTAATATCATTCGGGATTTCATCCAACGTGTATCCCACCGCCAAAAGTGCCGCGATCTTGGCAATCGGAAAACCGGTCGCCTTACTGGCCAGTGCCGAAGAACGGGAGACGCGCGGATTCATCTCAATCACGACCAAACGGCCGTCTTCGGGATTTACTGCAAACTGGATATTTGATCCCCCGGTCTCAACACCGATGGCACGGATGATGGCAATCCCGGCATCACGCATTTTCTGATATTCTTTGTCTGAGAGTGTCTGGGCCGGCGCCACCGTAATACTGTCACCCGTATGCACACCCATGGGATCAAGATTTTCGATCGAACAAATAATTACCACATTGTCGGCCTTGTCACGCATGACCTCAAGCTCGTATTCCTTCCAACCGGTGACCGACTCCTCAACAAGAATTTCATGGATCAAACTATTCTCAAGTCCAAGTGCGGCAATTTTTCTAAACTCCGTTTCATTATCAGCCACACCGCCGCCTGTGCCGCCCAAGGTAAAGGCCGGACGGATAATGACCGGATAGCCAATCTCTTCCGCCGCTTTGACCGACTCTTCCATCGAACGTCCCAAGCCGCTTTTCGGCAGGTCCAACCCCAGCCCTAAAATCACCTGCTTAAATTTTTCCCGGTCCTCGCCGCGATGAATGGCCTCAATATTCAGTCCAATCATTTCGACATTGTATTTATCAAAAACGCCGAGTTTATGCGTCTCCACGGCGGTATTCAATCCCGTCTGGCCGCCCAGGGTCGGCAGAACTGCATCCGGTCTTTCTTTCTCAATTATTTTTTCCATGATTTCAGGTGTGATTGGTTCGATATAAGTTCGATCAGCCATTTCAGGATCAGTCATAATGGTTGCCGGATTGGAATTCACCAAAACAATTTCATAGCCTTCGGCTTTCAATGCTTTGCAGGCCTGCGTCCCGGAGTAGTCAAACTCACACGCTTGACCGATGACGATGGGACCTGATCCTATGATGAGTATTTTTTTTATATCCGTACGTTTGGACATGTTGCATTCCTTTACCGTATTGTAGGGAATGGTCGCGACCATTCCCTACGCAATTCATTTTTTATGCTTCTCAATCATTTCCATAAACGTATCAAATAAATATTTTGCATCATGCGGACCGGGCGAGCATTCCGGGTGGTACTGGACGGAAAATACCGGAAATTTTTTATGCCGGATCCCTTCCACGCTTTTATCATTCATATTAATATGTGTAATCTCAATCTCATCCGACAATGAATTGGCATCGACACAGAAACCATGATTTTGTGAAGTAATACTGACCTTGCGGGTCTGCATATCCATAACCGGATGGTTAACGCCGCGGTGCCCGAATTTCATCTTCTCAGTCTTGCCGCCCAATGCGAGTGATAGAATCTGATGTCCCAGGCAAATCCCAAAAATCGGCACCTTACCTAACAGATTTTTAATGGTCTCGATAAGATAAGGAACTGCCGCCGGATCACCGGGACCGTTGGAAACCATAATCCCGTCAGGCTTTTGTTCCCGGACATCCTCCACCGACGCTTGTGCCGGCACCACGGTAACATTGCATCCGCGCAGCGCGAGTTCCCGGCAGATATTGCTTTTGGCACCGCAGTCAACAACAGTTACGTTGTACTTGCCCGCCGGTGGTGAAATTGTTTTGTCCTGAAATGGGTAGGCTTTTTCACAGGTAACTTTCCGGACCAAATCCTGACCTGTCATATGCGGTGCCTGACGGGCTTTCTCCGCCAAAGCATTGCTATCCGTACTTTGTGTTGTCAAAATACCGTTCATACTGCCGGTCTGCCGGATATGACGGGTTAACGCACGAGTATCAATACCTTCCAGCCCCATGATCCCTTGCTGCTTCATCCAGTCTTCCAATGACTTGGTCGCACGAAAATTTGAATGCCAGCGGCATAGTTCACGGACAATAAAACCGGCCACTTGAATTTGAGACGATTCCATATCATCTTCATTAACACCGTAGTTGCCAATGAGTGGATAGGTCATCGCGATCATCTGACCGCAATAAGACGGGTCGGTCAGTACTTCCTGGTACCCAGCCATACCGGTATTAAATACCACCTCGGCAATCATTTCTCCTTGTGTGCCGAATGATTTCCCCTTAAATACCTTGCCGTCCTCTAAAACCAGAATCGCGTCCAATAAAGCCACCTTCTCACTATATTATATATGTAGAGGTCTGTTTCCAACCTGACCGACACCTGCAAATTTTCCACAAAATTCTTGATAATATAACACAAACTTTTTTGATTTCAAGTTTTTTTTTGGAACGTGATTATATGATTTAAAAATAAGGGCAAATCCCAAAACCCTATCCACAGATTCCACAGATTAACGCAGATTAAAAACTTATTTTTTTGAGTTAAAAACTTTTAATGCACTTACCCTTTTACGCTCTGGGCTGCACTTAATCTGTGTAAATCTGTGGACCATATTTTTAAATTTTTGCCTTTACGCAGCAGATTGAGTGGCACGTCGCGGACGCTGCCATTTGCGGTCCAGCTCCCGCCTGTCAATTCCGAGTCCAAGATAATTCAAAATATCCATATAGAGTCCAAACTGCCTTCTGCTCATCCTATTTGGAATCCAAAGAGTCCTTCCGGCGTTATCCAAAACACCTTTCTCTACAGAGACAGCATGACGCATTGATGCGGGTAACTGCCGAATAATTTCATTAAACGTAACCAGCATCGTTTCCAACTCTTGCTGCGCAGCTTGTTTCCCCGGACCTGCGGACATGGCGTTTATCCCGGAAAACTTACCTGCCAGCATGAACAACATTGTATCCGCCAGCTGCCCGGCATGTCTGCGATTTGCATTACGCGCAAACTGAATCGCATCTTTTTTAACCGATGTCAACGCATTGGGATCAAGGATGGCATGGGACAGCGTTGATTGCGCCAGTTCCCGGCCGATACGCGTATTCACGGCATCCATGGCAGCATGATAGCGCATGGTTTGTGTCCAGAGCATCATCCGGGCCATCTGGGCGGCAATGGGATTTCCAGACTGATGATACACCGCATCAGGCAGAAAAATATGCAACGTCCCCTGATCGCTTATCTCAAAATCACCCAACAAACTGCCTTTAACAACATGCTGCATAAAAGACCGCTTGGTTTCCGACAAAGGACGCACCCGAATACGTCCGGCATCAAACGACCGGGCGTTTAAAGCGTCCCCGAGTACAGCTTGTTTTTCCGCCAGACTCAATTTTCTTGTGCGCCGGGTGTCCGCATCTGTGGTGCCGCCGCGTATCGCAATTGCCAGCACACCAACACCTTGCAAAATAAACGCCAGTCCGTTTATGAAAAATGTCATCGGTGAACGCATACGGAAACCGGGACGCATCAACAATTGATAAAACCGGAGCCAACCGGGCCGGGTGCCGGTTAAAGAACGGTTGCTCATCGCATCCGGTGGAAGCATTTCCCGCGTAATCGGTCCGGTCAAAGGCTCACCCTTTTGTGCGGGCTCCCAAGCAATCTCCGCTTTGGCCAGCTCGCCGGGGGCCAGTCGGTTGAATTCAACGACACCATTGTAAATCAGCAGACTCCGTAAATAAGACCCCAATAATACTTGCGGTGACTCCGGTTGAAACTCGGGCGATGCATCATTGGCTGTGGTTGGTTCGATCTTCACCGGTTGGGGCAGATCAGCTGAAATATTCCCCATGGCATTAAAATGCTTCCAGGCCGTCTCCGGACTCATGCCGAAAACTTCTTCCAGGATATGCAGTTTGACATCCGGATAATCACTGATCAATATGTTCCGATAGGCAAAAACAGGCTGGGTATTGTAAAATTCGTTTTTATATTGATCTCCCACCCAACTGTCACCCACAAAAATAGTCACCTTGGACTCAGGTTGATATTTTTCCACAATATATTTAAACAGCAATTGATAGGTTCCGATATCCACCTCATCAATCACCAAAAATTCCTGCGTATCGTTCAAAATACCGGATGCTTTAATCTGCTTCCTGAGAATCTCCGTCATCTTACGAAATGATGGATTGCTCTGATGTTCCTGTTCAAAAAAAGCCAGAAGTTTTTCTTCATACTCGGCGTAGGTCCGGCTCTGTTCGGCATGGGTGGACGTCACATGCTGCAGCCATCCGAACCACTCCACACCCAGCGCATCCCGGGAAATAGTGAAAATCCGGGCATCCATCTGATCCGCCTGATCACCGGAAAGCTGCTGCTGATAATGGGCCGCTTCATAATGACTCCCGGCCGCCCGTGCCAAATAGATACGGCGTGCACCGGGCGCACGCAAGCGTCCGGTCAAATGATGTTTGCCGTCCGCATCTTTTTCCCAGGCAACATCCGCCTCAGCAAAAAAATTAAAATACGGGAGCGCTCGCCCGACCTTTTCAAGATCTCCAACCGAGCGATGTATTTCATTGGATTTCGATTCAATCGGCAGCAGCTGCCACTCACTTGTGATTGAAGCCAGAATGTCATCTCCCGGCCATAGTGCCTGCATAATTTTTTCCGTAAACTCCCCAAAATCCCTCTGTGGCCAACCTGTCAAGTTATTCAATAACGCCTCGGCTCTGATCTGTATTTTCCCGGCCAGTTCCGCCCGCGTAAATGCCCGGTAGACCCCCTGATCATCCCGCGGAAAATCTTCCTTTGCCAGCACCTGCCACTGTGTTTCCAGATTGCGGGAAGTTATTTTAGTTTCCACCCCAGCGACTACAACATCCGGCTTTTTTTCACCTACCGTCGGTAACTTTGCATCCTGCCGGTCTGAATTTTCCACCGTTTCAGTTACATCAAGTTCCACAAACTGCGCAATGGCCGCCTCATTGGCCTGGGGGTCAAAACTCCCCCGTGCCAGCCACATCTCGTATTTTGCAATGATACGCAGAATCAATTTCGCCAGAACACGCTGATCCTGCTTCTTTGTTTTCAACAACCGTCCAAACAGATCAATCGCCCGCAACTCCTGCTTGGCTGCATGCGCACGACGCAATTCAAATTTCATCTGTTGCAGAATTTCCTGCCGTGACCGGGTTAATTGATACGTATGCTCCGCTTTCAACTGCTGAACACGCTCAGCCATACCCGAATGCCGGAATGCTTCGGCAACCTGCTTACGAAAAACATCCCCGGCGCCGGTCTCACTTGTCATATAGAAAGCACCCATCACAGTCGTGGCTTGCAAATTAAGAAAGGCATTTTTCCTCGCCCCGCTCAGCATGGGCATATATTTATCAATCAAACTTCCCACCCGCGGGCGCAGTTGCTTATGCCGGGCCCGGCTGGATTTACCCACACTGCCGCGCATATGAATGCGCCGATAATCCAAAATCGGCTGATAAAAAAGCTGTATTAGCTTTCTTTCTTCCGGAGTCAGCTTCTTATCCAACAGGCTGTTGTAAATAAAATCAGCCAGATCATCTCTTTGCGCATAACGTTCGGCTTCTTCCCTGGGGAAACCGAGCAGCACCCCGAGCTGGGCAGGATGACGCCAGTCTGACTGACGGTTATTCAATCGCAGCATTCTCGGAATCATCGCGGGAATCACTGACCGGATGGCATCTCCTGTCATTCCGGTTTCCGGGAGCCAGTTCTGATAAAGATCGCTATTTTGTTCAATACGACGAACAACCGCAGACGCAGTATACAGAAATATGCCAAATCCGGAATGCTCCACACTTTGGACCCCCGGCCCGAAAAGACCGTGCTTTTGCATGGCACTTAAAATAGAAGTATCTACCGAGACTAAAAGCGCGGGTTTCAAACCAATCAAAAAAGCCTGTAAATTTCCGGCTTCCGCTCCCCATAACAAGTAATTTCTAATAGTATCTGTCGGCGCCGTCTCTATCAACCGGGCATAATACGCCACCGGATCGGATGCCAATACTTCCGTGTCAACCTCCCAGGTCTTGATGGCCGCCGCGTCGGCATCTCCGGAACGTGACGACAGACCGGGACGAAGGACATTACCGATCGCCTGGAAAAATCCGCCTACCGATCGTCCGGCAAATAACAATCCACTAATTATCACCGCCGTTATCTTGCCGACCTGTTGCCATCGAGCTTTTTTAAGTATGAAATCAACCACAAAGTGCGTCACCAGCCCAAACGCAATCATTCCCAGCAGAGGTATCCCAGTCAAGCTAAACGCGACATTGCCCGCAGCCAACAGCAATGAAATACGCGCATTGATTTTTTCCGTCCGGGTCAATCCTTGCCATGCAAAGCGGCCGTCTTTGAACAAATGCATAATCGGGAATAATCCCCATGCAAACCAAACAGCAATCATCGTGGGATCCAAAAATCCGGTCCACATGGCAATCGACGCTGCTGCCAGACCGGCAACACTCATGGGCACCGCTTCAACGAACCAAGCCCGGCGTTGATACTGTTCGCCCGTCCAATGCCACCGCTTCATCATATAATCCCGCAGCCAGGGCATCTGACCGCCGAAGTCATCAAAACGTTTTGCATCATCCTGACGAACCTGTTTCTCTTCTGATAGAAGCCCGGCAGCTACAGCCAATCGGGTGACCATCTCTGAAATTTCATCCTTATTGCTGACAATACCTGCATCAATTTTTACTGTTTCCATGCGTACCTGGCGAAACACCGTTACTATATCCGCCACAGTAATACGATTCGACAATTTCCAAACATCAATTTCATCAAACACTTTGTACTGCTGTTTCAACATATCCAACAGAACATAGACAACTTCCGCCCGCTCCAACTGCGGGATTTTTCTTATCCCTTTTTCTGCTGCACGCGGATCCAAAATACCAACCGCTTCAAATACATTAAGCAATTGACCAATATCTCGTTCCGCTTCGCGTATCACCGCAGTACTTTTCTTTTCTTCAAGCGCCGTCAATACTTCACTCGGTTTTTCAACATTACGATTTTGACGTCCCATGACCCGACGAACGGTATCCGAATCAAATCCCTGACCATAAAGTTTATTAAAAACAACACTATCCGCAATGGTCTGTCCTGATTGTTCAGCTTCACGCCGCAGTACAAAATACGCTTTTAGGCAAGCTGGTGCATTTCCGCGACTTCGAACATCCTGAAGAATCCTATCTTCAATATCAATAATTTTTCCGATTGATAGAGCATCTCGTAAAAACAAATCAACCAAAACCATTTGAATTCGGGAATCAATGTGCCTCATTTTATTATGAAACGTTTGAATTTCATGACGATTTGACAATTCCCTTCCTTGCTCATCAAAAGGTGTAAAGGAAGGATGTAGCGTCCCAAGCATTTCCTGTATGATTTTCTTTTCTTCCTTGGGCATAGCCCGATTGATTAAAACCAGGGCAAACCCCATATTATTTTCATCCAAAAGATGATCGGCTAAAAATACCGCATCCTCAAAGTTCATGCGGTGCGCAAGGACCCGGATATATCCGCCATATCGGTTATCACGCAGTCGTTTCAAAATTCGATTCACTGCCAAAGCCGCTTTAGAAAGCGGCGCAACTTTCACACGTTTACCCTGTGAGAGTTCAATGGGTTGTGCCCACTCAGAAAGACGATTCAAATCATTTTCAGGAAATGGATCTCCGTCCCAAGCTTGTACAATTTCACCTTTTTTATACTCAAGTGTAATCTCGTCAATCAAGGCTCGATATTGGGTAGCAGACCAAACTGGTCCAAAATGATCCAGGCTGCCTCCTTCCCCGGTCATTACCGACTTGACAATACAATCTGGATATTTATCAATAGTTTTTTCTGTATAATCACGCCCAATAATTTCCTGCGGCAACAGTTGCTTGCCGGCTTTTAAATAAACAATATTTCGCCCTTCCAAACGCCAGCCGTGTGCCAACCCGGGTCGCGCAAAATAAATCAGACGTGCATTGGGATCAGGACGGTTGATTTCATCATGAATGAACGGCTGGTCCGCCCAGACACGAAGAATAGTATCACCATCATATTCCACCACCAAATTATCCCGATTTTTAAATTTTCCGGGAATCTTTCTGACCGATTTCGAACCAATTTCAATCCCGTCTTTGGTAGATCGTACATTTTTCAAAAACCCGCAGTTATATTTGTTTTTCGTATGCTGCGCAAAATATTTACCAACAATTTTTCTAGGAAGATATTTCCCCTTTTCCAGAGTATATAAAACATTCCTGCCCAGCAACGTCCAGCCTGCTGCATGATGGGTCTCCTTAAACCAAACAAGCGGTATCGCGCGATCAACCGTCAAGTCAGTAGCTGTAAACGGATCTCCATTCCAGACACAAACAATTTCACCATTTTGATATTCCGCAACCAAATCAGCAGCACCCTTTAATTCCGGCAGATAGATATTCTGTTTTTTTGTGTCCCCAAGCAACAATTGACCATCAAATTCTGAAACTCGCACCTCTTTCACAATAGCGTCCGGATAATCCACCGCAGCTTCCTTAGAAAATTTCCCCGCAATCGCGACAGACTCTAATTTGCCGTTTTTTTCAACATAAAACGAATTGCGTCCTTTGATCCGCCAACCCTCGGCATAAACCGGTTCTGCAAACCAAATCAAAGGAACACTTTTATCAGGATTATCTATATCGTGTTTTGCGTAAGGATCCCCATCCCAAACACGAACCAGACGCCCCTTTTCATATTCAACACACAGATCATCCCGTCCGTTATACGCCAACCCAATATACCGTGGTTCTTTAGCCAGATCCAATTCTTTACCCGCATGAACATTTTTTAAAATAATACGTTCATGCGCATTTTTCATATCTTTTGTGAATTTTTTTCCAACAATCTTAAGAAAATTCATTTTGCCGTCCTTAACCGCAAACATAATTTTCTCACCTTCCAGTTTCCAATCTCCGATGTACTCTGTGGCAGTTACATAAATCATGGGGACATCAACATCCGGATGGCTTTTAAAATCGGTGGAATAAGGATCCCCGGCCCATGCGCGAATCACCTTGCCGTCACGATACTCTACAGTAATATCTTTTCGATTTTTGTATCGAGCATTGCGCTGCCAGAGTATTTTTTTTCCATGTGTCAATCCACCCAGACTATTCAAATAAACATTTTTAACAATACAATCAGGATACTGCACAACTGTGTCCTCCGAATAATCCTTACCGGTTTCTTTTACTGCGAAATAAGTGTTGCTTGACTCATCCAAAAGATAAATCCGGTTACGGCGAATGAGACTTCCAACCAAAGAAGCGGCTTTAGACACCAACGTGTCTTGTCCATCATTTTTTTGCATCATCAATACCGGCGATTGCCATAGTGGCACCGGTATGCCGAAATAGCCTTGAGGAGTAACGATTCTCATCATTTTCAATGGATTTTGAAATTCTATTTCCCACGGAAAACTTTTCATTAAAAAATTAGCAATAAAGTGCGACAGCAAACCAAAGGCAATCAAACCCCAGAATGGTACTGCTGTGAAGCTAACTGCCATATTGACCACGGCCAATGCAATCGAAAAACCCACATTTTTTTTCTCTGCTTGGTTCAATCCTTGCCAAGTGAAAGACCCGTCTTTGGCCAAATGCATAACCGGGAAGAGTCCCCAGGAAAAACGCACAGCAGCTGTCGCAAGTGCGGATAATCCGATTGCCGGATCTAAAAATCCGGTCCACAGAGCAATCGATACGGCTGCCAGACCGGCAACACCCATGGGCACAGCTTCAATCGCCCATGCCCATTTCCGATAGCGCTCGCCCGTCCAATGCCACCGCTTCATCATATAATCCCGCAGCCAGGGCATCAATCCGCCCATCTCCGATGGCTGAGTATCCGATTGCTTACGCAAATCATTGTAGCGCAATGCCGCCCGGGCAAACCGCTGCTTTGCATTGAATTCAATCGAAACCGGGGCAATGGACACGATTCTATCCAGTTCCATTTGCCGGATTACTTTTTCGAGATTTGCGGAAAATACTTCTTCAATCCCCGCGCCTTCCCAATCCAGATAATTTTCAGAATCCAATTTCAATTCAGAAAAAACCGATCGCGTGATATTAAAAGCCTTCGGAACGATGCTCCCCCAATATCGCTGGAAAACCATGCGCTCGTCTTCCAGTCCTTTGATGGCACCTTGTGCATTTTTTTGATCAAGCAACGCGGCGAATCGCGTTTGAACAATCCCGGAAAGAATCATCAATAAATCTTCACGATTAATAGTATTAAACATATCATCCGAAAGCGGCACAAATGTTTTCGTAATATATTGCAGCCAGGGGACCAGTGTTTTTTGGAACAAGCCGGTATACCGCTTTCCATACAATTTTTCCAACCCCCCGATTATATCTTCCCTTATAAAATGACTTCCACTCCCCTTAATGCCAAAAAACTTATAGCTAATTGTACGGTAATCAATCACTTGCAAGGGAAACAACCCCTGTTTTTCCCGTATCCTGTTTACCAACTCAAAATCCACATCTCCCAAAATTTTGTTGATTTGTCGTCTGTGCTGGCCGCTATAGTCTACAATTTCCTGCTGGGTGGCAATACCACCCAACATCTCCATCGCGGCAATTATTTCATCCTGTAATCGTTTGGTTTGGGTATCCAAAACCGGATAGAGGGGCAAACGGTTTTGCTGCATTCTTTGCTTATTCACCGATACAAAATCCAATTGGTTCATCACTGAAACAACAACATAATTCGCTTGCCGGATCGTCGCCGCAATTTCTTCTATTGTTGCACGCCCCCCCAGAGCCTCGATGGCATCCAGAACACGATTTTGCTGAATGGTAAAACCCAAACGACGGGTACGTTCCGCCCTTCCAACACGTTTATGATCAGGCCTTTTTTTCCAAACTTTTTTCTGTCCCTTCACTGTTTCCAGTTTATAGATAAGTGACGCTGTATCCGGTAGTTGAATAACTTCCCTATCCTGGTCACGATTCTCTGCCCAAACCTTCACAATCGTTGTTTTTCCATCCACCATTGCGTATTCCACAATAAAGTCATCCCGATTTCCATACGCTTCCCCAAGCTGAATATTCCCGCCATAATGGTTGATAAAACCGTTTTTGTCGGTATAAACTGATGCAACAAAGCATTGCGGATATTTTTCAATTGACTTCCGGGTATAGTTCGTCCCAACAATCTCCATTGGTTTCAATCGACCCTGGTCTTCCTGACAAACAATATTCCGCCCCTTAATTTTCCACCCCTGGGTATGCCTGCTTTCCTTAAACCAAATCAACGGGACATCGCGATCCGGATTATCCGGATCGCGATCTAAATACGGATCACCCAACCAAACCCGCACCAAGTCGCCATTTTCATATTCCAAAGTGAGTTCATCTTCTTGGGTAAGCCCCATGTGCGTATACCAATAGGTTATTCCACCATGCGTAAGACCACCCTCATGGGTCGGATTGACTTTTTTAACCAGGGCGTTTTTATAGTCTTGTATTTTGGATTTCAAATAATCAGGACCTACAATTTCCTGCACAATGTATTCGCCATGTTCCTCAACATAGACAACGTTTTCGCCGTCAATTCCCCAATCTTCCGCATCTCCCGGAGACCGGAACCACAACAACTTCGCTGAAGGATTTTTCTCATCTTTATCATAATCATTGGGGTAAGGATCACCCAACCATATCCGGACAATTTCTTTTCCAGCAAATTCAATACATACCGGATGATGACCGTATTTTTTCCTTGAAAAGACCGGCTTTTTATTATGGGTAAATATTCCGGCACCGTTTGTCCTCCCGTGTTTAACAAGGATGCCCGGATGATAGCTCAATCCTAATTCTTTTAGTAATGCTGGTAATTTTGCAAGGGGTTTTTCCAAAAACTGCCCGGCAATCTTCACGGGTAATCTTTCATTATTATGTACCACGTACATGACATTACGGCCGGCAATCGCCCAACCTTGCCCATCGAAAGGAGATGCAAAATATACCAACGGCACATTCCGGTCGGGTGCGTTTAGATCATCTCCGGGATAGGGGTCACCGGCCCAGGCACGAATAATTTTTCCCTGATGATATTCCACGGTTACTTCTGTAAACTTTTTCAATGTCGGGAACCGGCCCGCCAGATGTTTCAGTTCCGTCAATTTATCCCAAACCGGAATCCCGCCGTGAGTCAATCCTTGGCGCTTATTCAAAACGACTTTTTTAACAATCGCGTCCGGATAATCCACCACCGCCGTTTTTCCGTAGCGTCCGCTCAGGATGGCTTCCAGATAAAGCCGCCCGGCCGCATCCCGCTGATAAACAAGATCCTCAAATTCCGCCCGCTTGCCGCTGGGTATCTGTTGACATAAAAACGCTTCTGTTTTTTCCTGAATCGTCTTGGCATGGTTACGCAGTTTGGCGACTAATTTTTCCGAGTGCTTGATAATATGATGTTCAAGCTCCGGCGCTAAAATATGTTTGGCTTCCTCCAGCAATACCTGCGCTATTTCTTTTTCCGTTGCAATTTCAAAAATCCGCTCTCCCAGCCAAATTCCCGGTTCCGGTTCCGCTTGACCTCTACGGGTGTGTGCAAACGGACCTTTTTCATATAATGTGAATCGACCTTGTACAAGTAAAATATCCACTGTCCGTGCAATTTCCATCAATCTTTTTTTGGTTTCAGTAACAGACAAACCCAGCACCGGGGCAATATCCCGGACCGCAAATTTTCTGATAACCTTATCCAGGGCACCTCCTGGATGACGAATCGCGTCAATTTTCACCGGCACCGTTTGTGCTATGCGCAATTGGACTGTTTTTATTTCCGCATCGGATAATTTCCCCAAAACCGGTCTGACATTTTTCCTTTTCCCGCGATCCTCATAGGACACTGGATGAATCAAATTCTCCTGATCAACTGTAAAAACATTCCCCTTCATTATTTCGCGCGACAACTTCGCATTCGCGATGGTATGACCCGCCTGCGTCACGCTTATATCAGGCGAGTCCTCCGCCGACCGGGTGGAAAGCTTTTCACCGGATTCCGGGACACGGTTAAATGCATCTTCCGCATCATTGGCACCGGTGATTTTCAAAAAAATTTGTCCGGCCGAGGCCCGCAAATCAATCAACAATTCGTCCGTATCAAAGGTCATATGTCTGTCTGAGTAATCATAAAACTTTTCCAGCATACGCGCGCTCTGTTGCAAGGAAAACGCATCCATGGAAAAATGATGCCAAT
Organism: bacterium; assembly: GCA_021108215.1. Classification (NCBI taxonomy): domain Bacteria; species bacterium. The sequence continues at coordinate 36,862 of JAIORK010000006.1, forward strand.
TTTTTCCCGTGAATAGAGCACCCAGCACAGGCACCAGCATACCTGTTTTTTTTCGGTACACCTGGATATAGGTTGCCTGCCCGGCCCGGCTGACACTATGCCCGGCCAAAAGATAGCCGCCTTCCTCCAGATCATCACCCATGCGGTGCAGCACCTCAGCGGTCCGGCCTTTATACATATAGAGCGTATTAAAACAGGTTTTTATATCTGCCTTGATACCGTGACCAAGATCAGCTTCCTGTAGATCAAAACCCGCTTTTTCAAGTTCCGCTTCCAGCGGTACTTTCTCCAATCCATAACCAAAATAATTTTTTCCTTGTTTATGAATGCCATTGAAAATACGGTTTACATTCCAGCGGGTGACAAGACTTTTCCTCACCACGGCACCACCATCTCCAAACACATCCAGCAGTTTCCCATCCCGGGTAAACAGCGAAAACCGCCCCCGGGTTTTTTCACGCAGCACATACGCCGGAACCCGTCCGGGTTTTTCCGCTACAATAATCCGATTGGCAGGATTTAGTGTTTTCGCAAAAGCAGTCAATTCGCCGGTGGTGACCATAGGCCAACCCGGTCCGATATCATTAATCATTACTCCCTTTTCCAGCAAAGAGCGAATCCCCGGCAGGGAGCCCATCAGGTCGTAGACCGCTTGCAAACGGTTTGCATAAGTCTTGACATATATCTTATCCCCACCGCGCAGAACAAAGAAAACCAAAGAGAGTGTTACCATACCGGGATAGGTGACAAATAAATCCCGGGGTGTGAGCCCCAACGGCGCCCAATAAAACAACAACGTCAGCAGGGCTGCATTACGCAAATTTTCAGAAAGCCTTAGTCTTCTCCCGAGCTTTCTCAAATCGCCGGTGGAAAATTGTAATCCAACTAGTTTTCTTAAAACGCGTCCGGCCCGCTCCTGAAAACGTGCCTCGCCTAAATACCGGAAAAGTTTATACACATACGTTCCCACGCTGCCAAACCCGCGTTGACCCAGATATAGCGGCACTAACTCGCGCAGCTTCAAATCCGCCAAAGCGCGCGACGGCATCGCATCCAGTTTAGCTTGCATTTCTCCTCTATTTTCCGACCGGATCATTGCAATATGCTCTTCTGAAAAAGCGGCGTTTTCCAGAATGGCCCGTTCATCGATCCCCAGACGTTGCTTGCCCGGCCAGACCACAGCCAGCATGTCTCTCTGACCGGATGCCGTCACCGGAAAACTAAGCGCCTGGTTGGGATGACTCCGGACAGCCAGAGCATCCACCTTGACAAGCCCTTCCCAGGCTTGATAATCGCCAAGTGTTTTTTCAACCCGCTGTTCGATTTCCTGCACAACCTTGGTCTGCATAAAATTATGCGCCACTGTTTTGGTGACAAAAAACAGCTCCAACAATTTCGAAAAAAGCCGTTCCCGTTCCGGGAGTTCTCCCGAATTAACCATCCGATGGGGATCGGCGACCTTGGGTAAAAAAGGTTCCAACGTAAAGATACGCTGCTCCTGGGAGAGGAGCTTTTCCAAGGGTGTCTTCCGATTGCGCAAGAGTGTAAAATAAGGATTCACCAGATCCTGGTGAGTCAGGCCGGGTTTGAGCGACAGCACCGACATCCCCTGCGCCTTCAAACCGGCCAGCACGTGTTCGGTATGAAATCCGCCGGTCACCAAAACCACCAGCTTTTCATTATGTTTTTGCATACGCTGCAAGGTATTTTGCACAAAAGCGGTGCTGCGTTCATCCGCCACCTGATAAAAATCCACTACCGCATTAAGAAACCCGTCGAGCATAAAAATTTCCGGCTCCATCTCCAGCTCGCCGGTCTTGTCATGGGCACGAATGAAATCAGCAAAACGCTGTACCTGAAAATCAGCGCGGTTTTGTCGGAAAACACCTAAGTCCTCCGGACTGCCGGAGATACTCATCAACTTCTCGATAATCACCAAGTGACGCAGATGCCGGTCCAAGGCACGCTGACCTGTGCCGGTATAAAAATAGTCGCGTAAATTATATTCCAGAATTTCCAATTCCTTAAAAAGTGCATCCGCATCTATTTGCGGTGTGAAAAATTCCCGGCGGTGTTTGGCATACATCACGGCATTGGGATAAATTCCAGGATCATGCCCCAGTTGACGCGCAATTTTCAGTAAAAAAAGCGTTTGTGTCAAAACATTGGTTTTTCCGTCCCGGTAAAGCATGCACTGATTATCAAATTTCAACAAACGGCGATTATACAGCACTGATTTAAGCGCATCCAGGCGGTCCCGCAGATCATAGCAGTAACCCTGCCCCTCGTCTTTGAGAATAAATTCAACCGAGCGTTTATTGCGTGCATAAAGATCTGCACTTTCAATACCTTCGAGCAATACCGGATGTTCACCGACCGCTGCGTAATACTCTGCACCGGAAAGCTTGCCTTTGCGAACAAAGTAATCGCTCACCTCGGTCCGAATTTTCTTGATGGGAAATGTCCTGATCTTGGTGGTATTGATGGGCAGTGCGGTTCCTTCAACCGAAACCAAATGGAGACCGTGTTTCTCAGCCAACAAATGAATAATCCTGGCAATATTCATCTGCACTTCATAGTTGCAATGCAAATCCTGAATATGCACGACCAAGCGGTTATCACCTTGGTAAAGGTGGTTCACAGTCCCTAATTTCTCGGGAATAAGCACTTTCTGATGATTAAAAAGCACAGAGGGCAGACTGCTTGGGAACGTCGCAGAGTCAAATGCCCAGGTAAGGTAGGGTAAAACAAAGGTCAACATCACAAAAATAGCAATCACCCTTACCCACTGACGGTATTGGGGATTATGCCAGACCATAATCGATGTCATTCCCGGTTTTGTTGTCAGCCTTTCGGGACCCTTACTTTCAAGCATCCATCACTCCCACATCACTCCATTTATTCGTCTATATAGTATAGAAAGATAATTCAAATATAGCATAGATATGATGCATCTACAAGCTGTCCACGTATTTTTTAATGCTTATTTTAAAAGGGTTTTCGTTGGCGTGATTCATTTCGGAACAATTATTTGTTTTAGCGTAAAAAACATCCCCAATTAGGAATATTTTCGATGATTACGTCCCCTGCTTTTCCAGCAGTAATACTTCATACATTTTTCTGACACGCTTAAGCATTTTATGAATTGATTCAAGAAAATGGTCCGCATCCGACTCAATCCCCTGCATCCGCTTGGCCAATGCGGTTAATTCCGATTTTCCCTGTGGCAGTGCATGGATCTGCCGGTCTTCCATGATTTGAAGATAATGTTCAACCCGACGCAAAAAAACATAATCATCAGCCAACTGCACTGCCACGGATTGTGTCATCAAGCCTGCCGCAGCCAGCAAGGATATCGCCTTGAGGGTATTGCCTTCCAATAACGAGTCATTGGCCGGACTATGAATCATCTGTAAACCCTGGACCAAAAATTCAATGTCCCGGATACCACCCTTGCCGCTCTTGATATCCAGGACACCCTCACGACCGTGGCTTTTTGCAATAGCATGGTTACGCATCATTTCAATGGATGTCACAATCGCTTCCCGGGCATGTTGGTTACGCAGCTGTGAACGGATCGACTCCAAAAGATCGCGGCCAAATTGCATGTTGCCGGCAATCGGACGCATTTTCAAAAGCGATTGAATCTCACCCAGAGAAGCTTCGGTTTGATAGTATTTCAACAAACTCTGTGCAGAAGGGATCAAGCGCCCCTGGATGCCATAAGGACGCAGCCGCAAATCGACACGGTAAACCGTACCCTCCTCAGTATACTGACTTAGATAGGCATGGACCATCTCCATAACCAACGCATAGGGGTCCTTGCCCAACAATTGCGCAAGCTCATCACGCCGGGCATTCCCGGCATCGTCACAAATACCTACCAGATCAATATCCGAACTGTAATTAAGCTCATGGCTGCCGAGTTTCCCAAACGCCAGAATACAAAAATGGTGTTGGGGTTCATCCCAATGGGCAGGCGGGACTTTACCGCTTTCACGCAATATCTCCCAAACCCGGTTTAGCACCGCCTGAACCAGCGCATCTGCAAGATTGGACAACTCCAGGGTTACATCCTGTAGCGACGCGCGCAACGCAATATCACGCGTCCCGATACGAAGCATTTCACGACGCCGATATTTCCGTAATTGGTTCATCCAGTCCTTCTCATCTTTCGCCTGGCGCCCCATCGCTTCCAATTCACCGCCATGAATTTCAGCAGTACGAATACGGTATAAATTGTCCGGATCCGTCACATACTCATAAAATCCAGGATTTTTCGCGAGTGTGTCCGAAAGAAACTGGCTGGATGAAAAAATCCCCAATAAAATTTCGAGCCGCATGGGTTGCGAATAAAGCCGTTCAAAATGATACTGCCGGTCGGAAATGTGATTGATAAAATGTTCCCAGTTATTCAATGCCATATCCGGATCCGGCTCATTTTTCAAAACATCGACTGCCAAAACAGCCAGCCGGGCAAACTGTTCCCGGGTCCCGGATTCTCCGGCTAATTTTCTTAAATTACGGTTTGCCCGCTCAGGATTACCAAACCCGGCAGCCTGCAAAATTTTATTGCGGACTTCCTCAGCGAGTTCTTCCGACAAAACAACATCAGCCGCATTGCCCATGGCGGGCCCGGGCAAAGAATCCCTCCCAAAATGACGTTCTACAAAAGCGCGCACCTCTGCTGTCCGCGTTTCAAACTCAAGATGCAATTGCTTTTCAGGTGCCAAACCTTCTTTGAGAACATACCCCAGCCGTTTGGCCAAATGGGTATATTCCATCGCCTGCAAAGGCGGCAAAAAGAGATCTTTGGCGGAACCGCGCAACATACGCAGCCCATTGATAAGATTGCGTAAAAATGCATTGGCCGAAATCAGGGATTGCATCTCCTGTTCACTTAGCACACCGGCTGCTTTGAGTCCTTTGAGCGCACGATGAGTGCGCGGAGTTCGCAGCAGCGGGTTGGCTTGTCCGTAAATGATCTGAAGTAATTGAACATCATATTCCAGATCAACCAGAGCACCCGGACTGAATTTCGCATTAAGGACATCCGGACGGGTCTTTTCCTTAAACTGAATCTTACGTAAATCCCGCAAATCAGAGATATTAATATTCTTGGTGGCATAAATAAATTCATCCCGCAGCCGTTCAATCCGCGAACCCAGTGCATGATCACCGGCAACCGCCCGCAACCGGACCAGCGCCAGCCGCTCGGCTGCGTGGGCAGGACCGTTCTTGTCATAATACCGGCATAAGCTCTCCAAAGAGCAGGCCAACGGCCCATCATTGCCAAAGGGACGCAACCTAAGATCAATATTGAAAATCCCTTCCCGTTTGGCCCGAATAAACTTCGTAAGTGTCTTGACCAGTAAATCAAAAAACTCCATATTCGATAGCTGCTTTTCCCCATCTGTGCTGCCGCTATCGCTATACACAAACATCAATTCGATGTCTGAAGCATACCCCAAAGCCGCACCGCCGAATTTCCCCAACCCTAAAACCGCGTACTTCGTTTCCAAACCGGCCACTGTGCGCGGCCGCCCATACTTCCCGGCCATATCCGCATAAATAATGGTGACGGCCTTGCGAATAATAACCTCTGCCAGAAAGGTCAAATTCTCACTCAAATTTCTAAAATCCGAATCCCGGGTCAAAATGTGATCTAAATCAAATAAAAATATTTCTTTATCCTTAAACACATTGAGACATTGCTGCTGTTGCGCAAATGTATGCGCATCCGCCAGCGCGCTTTCCAGCCGGTCCGGCAGCGTGACCGGCGATTCGGCAAAACGCCGCCCTTCCTCCACCTGCGGGCTCAGCATGGGCAACAAGGTCTCATATTGTTGCCGGATCATATCCTCCCAAAGAAAATCACTGGCCCCAAGCAACTGTGCCAATTCCTTGAGTATCTTCGGTTCCGTGAGCAATTCCATCCACTGTCCCATACCGGGCAGTTGCAGCACATCTTCAACCAATTTTTCAAAACGCATCAGGGCGGCATAAGGGTCAGGGGCATTGCCTATAAAATGTGTGAACTGCTTGGTAATTAAAACAGAAAATTTTACCTGATCAAGTTGCCCCTGGTCCGCAAGACGCTCTCCTTGTTCATTCACAATATCGATCAGGTCTTCGATACGTTTGTCTTGGGTCTGGATACGAACATGTTCAATCGATATTTTTTTAATCGAAAGCGCATTGCTCATGGCATAAAGAAAAATCGGGGTGTCCTGCGAAACCACTTTGAGGCGGGTAAATGCACCGGCCTGGTTGTCAATTTCAATTTCAAGCGGATAAAGCACCGGGGGATTCCCGATATGGAGTTCTTCCAAACGCCGGGCCACACATGCATTGACAAGATGACGCGCCTGCAAAACGGAGCGGTCGCTGTTTTTTTCCAGCAACAAAACAACTTCCCGTATTTTTTCTTTAAACAATGCAAACCATTCCGCCAACGGGAGTACCGACTCCACTGTTCCGACAAAATGATCGACGATCCGCCGCCTGTGCAGCGGATCAATACGCACCCGCTTCATCCGGCCGGGCCGAAGATGCACCGCACCCGCCTGCGGCAATGTGCTGACCCGAGCATACGTATGAATCCCGCCGGAGTGAATATTGAACCCCAGTCCGGATAAAAGTCCGGTAATCAAAGAAAATTCCGCGCTGTAATCAAACGCCAGTGTAGTACAGACAACCCGGCCATCCGGAAGCTGTTCTGTAAGTATTTCCACCGGATTGCTCGCGGACAATTTTGCCAGCCCTGTCACATGCCGGACAATCGCAGGCAGATCGAAACGCATGAAATAGCGTTCATCAAGACGATTGAGGTGGTTCTCAATCAGCTTGACATCAATATCCGGACAATCATGCAGCAGTTCATCAACGTGTGGTTTCAAGGAGCTTCCCTACCTCTTGGTGAATACGGACAAATCTCTAGGACTGACCGTTAAATTTATCCTCTTCATTGACAAACAATGTGTTGAACGTTGTCAGCGACCCGTAGCAGCGCGTGATATATTGCTGCAGATCGATTTTCTCAGTGTCATCCAGTTTGGGATGATTGTTAATTTTCTGCTCTAAAACCCGGAGTTTTTCCCGAACGGAAATAACTTTTTTCAAAAAATTATCCAGCGAAATTTCATAGGATTTATGCTCCGGATTGCCGGGTTTGATAACAATTGACCCGCCCAGCCATTTGTTGCTGATTTCCACCATTTTATACCCCATCACTTCATGCTGGTCTTCCATAATTTGCCGGAGTAAGGCTTTGACTTCCTCCATGGTGCACCTCCTTCAAAAAATCAACCGCCGCCTATCCAAAAAATTCCGACAGGCTCGGAGCTTAAACACTTAGTCGGATTATTTGTATTTTGCCGTCATACCGGCGGAAGCCGGTATCCAGGAATCTGAATTTTAAAACTTTTTCCGGACCCCGGTTTTCACCGGGGTGACGAACAATACCTAAAACATACTAAATGCTCACACTCCTAGCGCTCCTTTTCCCGTTTCCGGCTGTTGCGCGCTTTATAATAGCGCAAGGCCGCCCGGGAAAGCAGCGTATCAAACGTTGCTGCGATATCCGGTCCCAATTGTGACCGGGCAGATTGGCCGGTTGCCTCAGCCTCAAAAACAATCATGCTGTACTGCCAGGGAAAATCCCTGAAATTATTCAGACGCATGCGACAAATCCAGGCAGTGAATTCCGGTTGGTTTATGATTCGGATATGAAACGTGATAAAACCGTATGCCAGAGGCGCCTGGGAAACCTGCGTTTTATAATCAACCGGACCGAATTGCTCCGGTTCAAAATGCTTTAAAAATGCGCTGCGCGCAAATTTTCGTAAAACATCCGGATTCATCCCGGCATCCAATCCTGCTTTATCCAGCATGACTTCGATATTCGTGAAATGAGCAATCTGCATCAACAGTATTTGCTCGGTTTTAAGATTAACCCTGGCAGCATAGCGGTGATAATCCTCACCTTTTTCCGGTTGGGCAAAAACGATTCCCGACCATAAAATAACCGTCAAACCGGATAACAAACATTTCTTTAACATCGTTCCTCCTTTCATACCGCGTTCATCATAGTAACAAAAAAGCCCTGCACCGTAAAGTGCAGGGCTTTTTTTATTGTAGGGAACGGTCGCGACCGTTCCCTACAAATAAACTAAATATCATAATAAAGTGCGAATTCCCACGGATGAGGACGCAAATCCAGGGCCTGGACTTCATTCTCAATTTTATAATCAATCCAAGTATCTATAACATCCTGGGTGAAAACATCTCCCTTGACCAGAAAGTCATGGTCCTCAGCCAAAGCACTAAGTGCTTCGCGCAGGGTCCCGGGTGTTTTAGGGACCTTGGCCGCTTCTTCAGCCGGCAAATCATAAATATTTTTATCCAAGGCATCGCCGGGATTAATTTTATTCTGAATACCGTCCACTGCCGCCATGGTGATGGCTGCAAAAGCCAAATAAGGATTACAACTTGGATCAGGACAGCGAAACTCAATCCGCTTGGCTTTCGGTGAATTACTGTACATCGGGATGCGAACCGCAGCACTGCGGTTACGACTCGAATAGGCCAAATTAACCGGCGCTTCAAACCCAGGTACCAGTCGTTTATAAGAGTTTGTGGTTGGATTGGTAAATCCAAGCACAGCAGGCGCATGTTTGAGAATACCGCCAATGGCATACAATGCAATCTCCGAAAGACCGGCATACCCTTCACCTGCAAACAAATTTTTTCCATCCTTCCACATTGAAAAATGACAATGCATACCGCTGCCGTTATCATTAAATAGAGGTTTGGGCATAAACGTTACGGTTTTATTGCTCTGCCGGGCAGTATTTTTTATAGTATATTTAAATTTCAAAAGATTGTCCGCCATCTCGACCAGCGGACTGAATTTAACGCCAATTTCACATTGACCGCCGCTGGCAACTTCATGATGGTGCAATTCAGTCTCAATCCCAACTTTTCCGAGATTAAGCGACATCTCATTACGCAGATCAGCCAACGTGTCCATCGGCGGTACCGGGAAGTACCCTTCTTTATGCCGGATTTTATACCCCAAGTTCGGCTTCTCATCCTTGCCGGTATTCCATTTACCTTCCACTGAATCAATATGGTAATAACCTTCATTTGCATTCTGGTCAAAGCGGATGTCATCAAAAACAAAAAATTCCGGCTCCGGCCCAAAAAAGACCGTATCTGCAAGACCCAACGACTTAACATAGTTCACCACTTTTTGCGCAACGTGGCGTGGATCGCGGGTATAGTCAGCTCCTGTAATCGGATCACAGATATTGCAGATCATCACCAGGGTTTTTTCAACCATAAAAGGATCAATAAAGGCGGATTCAGGAACCGGTTTAATAAGCATGTCCGATTCATTGATAGCCTGCCACCCGCGAATACTTGAACCGTCAAAGCCTTTGCCCTTTTCAAACGTCTCTTCCTCAATAGCGCCTACAGGATAGGTACAATGCTGCCAAAGACCGGGAAAATCCATGAAACGCAGATCAACAAATTTCACATCTTCTTTTTTAATTAAATCAAGTACATCTTTCGGTGTTTTAATCTCACCCATTTTTCTTCCTCCTCAATTCCGGTTAAACCGGTTCATTTTCAATTCCATCTTATTATTAAAAAGCAAAATATGTGCCAAACCTTAAAACCAATCTATTCCACAATACCCTTATTTTATAGTGCTGCTGCCAAACCGCCATTTCTTCTAAAATCAGGTAAATACATTTTCGTATAATTGAAGCCACTAATATTGCATTATTGTATTTTCAAGTCTTAAACGCTCGCGGATGAACTGAATACTTCTTAATCTTATAGTTAAAAATACGCTCTGATAACCCCAAATCATCCGCCGCCTTTTTCTGATGACCTCGGCTTTTTTTCAATGCATCAACCAGCAATTCCGTCTCCCTTTTCTCCATAATCTCCGTAAAAGCTCCTTTTGGCTCGGCTTGGTCCGAATCCGCCATCTGGAGCGACGGCGGTAATTGTTCCGACCGGATAACCCCGTCATTACAGAGAAGCACTGCGCGTTCCAGACAGTTTTCAAGTTCCCGCACATTCCCCGGCCAGTGGTAGCTGGTCAACATCTCAATCGCCGGCGTAGAAATTCGGTTAATCATTTTATTATTTTCACGACTCAAGCTCTCCAAAAAATGATTTGCCAGCAGCATGATATCATCTTTTCGCTCCCGCAGCAGCGGAAGAAATATGGGAAATACATTAATCCGGTAATAAAAATCTTCCCGGAATGTCCGGCGCTTTATTTCCTCTTCCAGGTTTTTATTAGTCGCGACAATGAGACGCACATTGGCTTTAATCGTCTCCCGGCCGCCCAAGCGTTCAATTTCCCTGGTCTGCAGCACCCGGAGCAGTTTTATCTGCAGACTAATGGGAAATTCGCCGATCTCATCCAGAAACAGCGTCCCGCCCTGCGCCCATTCAAAGCGTCCGATTTTCTTCTCCAAAGCACCGGTAAAGGCGCCTTTTTCATGTCCAAACAACTCGCTTTCCAGCAATGTTTCCGGAAAGGCATTACAGTTAACTTTAATAAAAGGTTTTTGCGCCCGGGGACTGTTGTAATGAATTGCATGAGCAACCAACTCTTTCCCCGTACCGCTCTCACCCCGGATAAGAACCGTGGCCTGACTTTCCGCCACCTGTTCCACCATACTATAAACCTGTTGCATCGCATTGGATTTACCGATTATGTTTGTGATTTCAAACTTCGATTTTAAGTCCTGCTTAAGCCGAAAGTTTTCATCCTGCAAACTCTGACGATCCTTGGCCACCCGGCGGTTGAGCTTGATGGCTTGAGCAATCATCGGTGATATGATCTTCAAAAAATCCAAATCTTCTTTTAAATCATGCCGAACCTCCGCTTCTTTGTCCACACTCAATGCACCAATATTATCCCCTTCCACTTTAATCGGTACACATAAAAAAGCAATTCGGCGGTCTTTCAATAAAGACCGCGCCCCGGTTTTATGTAAAAAACGCGCATCCTCACGAATATCAGAAATAACCACGGAGCGTCCGGTCTCAACAACCTTGCCGGTGATACCTTCACCCACCCGGTATTGACCCAATTCCTGCGCCCTTTTGCTGAGCCCATGCGCAACCGAAATGGTAATCATACCGGTTTTAGCATCTAATAAGGTAATGGTTCCGCGATGCAGTTTCAATTTTTCAGAAAGCATCTTTAAAATCGAGCGCAGCATCTCATTAAGATCAGCTTTTTCCGCAATAATCTTTGTGCCGGCCTGCAGGACTTCAATTTGAATTTCATGAATATTTTTAACCATGGTTCCTTCTTTCATACTAGCTCTAATCCGCCCCTATGGTCAAGACGGGCCTAACATACTACAGTTTTGTATTATAGTAAAGGTTAATTACGATTTTGTTCGTTTAATAATTCATTTTTTTATCCCCCCTGACGTAAAGTTCAATTTTATACGGAAAAAACCAGCATTTATTTGTTTCAATGCCAACTCCTACAAATTGGCATTGTCCTTGCATTGTTATAGTGCTGACAACACCCATGCGTCGTGTTGACATGATAAAAATTCATAGGCTTATCCGGCATCCGCATACGCGGGGCAAACTGGGCAAGCTGCCCATTGTGTTCACGCCGACAGGATAAAAAAAATTTTAAAAGGAGTTATTCAATGTTTCATAAGAAAAAATTATCCAACTGGTTTCGTAGATGGGGACTCAAAATGATTACCCTTGGCCTTTTGGCAATCCCATCCATAAGCTGGGCAACCGAAGGCAACGCGTTAAGCGCCGGCGATACGACATTTATCATGATATCGTCCGCACTGGTCATGCTCATGACACCTGGATTGGGTTTGTTCTATGGCGGGATGGTGCGTACAAAAAATGTACTTAGCACATTGATGCAGTGTTTTGCCGTCCTCGGGGTTATTAGCATTCAATGGGCCCTGTTCGGCTATTCGATCGCATTTGGCAGCGATGTGGCCAATCTCTTCGGCAGTATGAATTTCGCCCTTTTAAACAATGTCGGACAAACCGCCAATCCTAATTTTTCAGAAACAATCCCGCATATGGCCTTTATGATTTTCCAGGCAATGTTCGCCATTCTCACGCCCGCACTCATCGCAGGTGCTTTGGCAGAGCGGGTAAAATTTTCCAGCTTCATCGTCTTTATCTTTTTCTGGTCAACCTTTGTATACGATCCCATTGCCCACTGGGTTTGGGGCGGCGGCTGGCTCGGTGATTTAGGTGCGCTTGATTTCGCCGGAGGAACGGTTGTCCATATCGCATCCGGCACCTCTGCGCTGGTCGTCGCATTAATGCTGGGAAAACGCCGCGGTTACGGAACTTCCAGCATTCTCCCGCATAACATGACCATGGTGCTTATCGGCACCGCTCTGCTCTGGTTCGGCTGGTTCGGGTTCAATGCCGGTTCCGCCCTGGCTGCCGATGGTTTGGCTGTCTCAGCGTTTGTCGTGACCAACCTCTCCGCTGCCGCAGGCATGATTTCCTGGATGCTGCTGGAATGGAAATTCCGCGGAAAACCCACTGCCTTGGGCGCCGCCTCCGGTGCCGTGGCAGGATTGGTGGCGATCACACCGGCCGCCGGTTTTGTCGGTCCGATGGCTGCGATCGTTATCGGTGTTTTGGTCTCCCCCATCTGTTTTGCAGCCATACAGCTAAAAAACAAACTGGGCTATGATGATTCTTTGGATGCCTTTGGCGTCCATGGCGTAGGCGGCGCCTGGGGCGCTTTGGCAACCGGTTTGTTCGCGTCCATTGCGGTCAATCCGGGCGGTGCCAATGGTCTTTTTTACGGCAATCCCCGGCTGCTCTGGATTCAGACCATTGCGGTCGCGGCCACCATGGCCTATGCAGCCGTGATGACTTTTATCATTGCCAAGATCATCGACAAGACCATGGGGTTGCGTATTGAAGAACACGAAGAAGCCATCGGTCTTGACCTGACACAGCATGGCGAAGCAGGTTATCATAATATGTGATTTTTATTCGGACGGGTTTTGAACCCGCCCCTACATTTTATTCAAGGAGATTTTTAATCATGAAAAAAATCGAGGCCTTTATACAGCCGGAACAATTTGAGAATGTTAAAAAAGAGCTCTTCGCGGCCAATGTCAGCAAGATGAGTGTTTCCCAAGTCAAGGGATGCGGCCGGCAATCAGGTTATACCGAGAGCTTCCGCGGTCAAGTCGTGGAGATCAACCTGCTGCAAAAAACCAAAATTGAAATCGCGGTCAATGATGCTTTTGTCAAACCAACCATCGATGCAATCATCCGCGGGGCCCGGACCGGATCCATTGGCGACGGTAAAATTTTTGTATTGGATCTTCCCCAATGCTACCGTGTCCGCACCGGCGAAGAGGGTGAAGATGCTGTTGGTTAAACCATTGCCGGATCTGGTCGCTTTCATGAAGGTACCGCGCATCACCGCCCGAGTGCAAGCGACCGGCATTTTCTTGAATATCACCATCCTTTTTTAAAAAAAACCACCGGCAATTCAGTGCCACTATCAAAATTACCGGAAAATCATGTGCAACCAAACTCCGGAAATTTACCCGGTCGATTATTTGACCTCAGTGGAAAATTTATAAGAATAAAAAATGCCTGACCGGCGGTCATCATTGTACCGGGCGCAAGGGCGAAATCCGTTTCGTTCGTATAAACCAATGGCATTTTTTTGTTCCGGCTTCACAGAAAGTAAAATTTCAAAGTAATCCATTTGACGTGCAAAGCTCACTGCCTGGTTCAACAAAAATTGGCCGTACCCTTTTTTCCGTTCCTCAGGCATGACATACAGACGTTTCAACTCACAGGTCCGGTTGGCGAGCGGGCGTACACCGGCCAGTCCGACTGCCGCTGCATCTTCCTTGGGACGCGCAAACCACAAACCGGCTCTCGGGGGCGCATAGGCAACCAAGGGCGCGGCAACGTCCTGATCAAAACGATGAAATTCAGGCTCAATATTCATTTCTTCAAAAAAACATTTTAATATCCCGGTAAATTCAGCAAGTGTTTTCACCCGCAGCGGCTCCAGAATAATATCGGTCTGGTTCGTCACGTGCACACATCTCCCTTAGGGATTCCCGGGCACTCCGGGCAGTGATCCCGATTGGAAATCAAAGTAAAATTTCCTGGGCTTTCCCGGCCGTAAACATATAAACCTGGTTATTGATGACAACCGGAACAACCGAAGGCGGTTTAATTGTCTTGGTTTTGCGTTTTTCAACCAAAATTTTTATGAATGTCTTTGAAATCTCAATATGCAGCCATCTAAAATTATACATAATCTGAAATTTAATTTTTTCAATCTGCGAAGGTAATCTCGGCGCAAAACTAATCCGGTCATCCATAATCTGCATGCCGGCGAACATCCGGTAGAACAATTCAATCGAACCGCCCATGGCGCCGACATGAATCCCTTCCGACGTTGTCCCGCCCTGAATATCATAAAAATCCGAACGCAACGCATGCATAAAATATTCCATGGCTTCTTCGTCATGACCGATCAAGTGCGCGACATGGCCGTGCACAACATAACTCAAGGTTGAGCCGTGCGAGGTTCTTTGCAGGTAATAGTCATAATTCAGCTTGATCATCTCATGCCGGAAATCATAGCCGAGATTTTTTAAAATCATCGTGATTTCCTTTTCATTGAGCATAAAAAACGTCATGAGCACATCCGGCTGTTTGGACAGCTTATAATCATCCGGCGAAAGACCTTCGGCTTTTAAAATCCGGTCCAGACGGTGAATGTCATCATACTTATGCCGGTATTCATCCCAATCCAGTTCCTTGAGGTCCATATACCCTTCAAACTGGTGAATCAAACCATTGGCATCCATCGGGACAAACATTTTTTTTGTCATGGACTCCCACCGACTCAATTCTTCGCTGGAAAGGTTAAGCTTGGTCCGCATGGCAATGCTTTCCTCGTCCTCCATATTTTTTAAAATTTCCAAGCCCTGATAGAGTACCCAGGTGGCCATGATATTGGTATAAGCATTGTTGGGCAATCCGCCCTTCTCGCTTCCGGGAATTTTTTCATGAAATTCATCCGGTCCCATCACACCATGAATTTCAAAACGGTCGCGCGCCGGATTAAAATGGGCAATACTTGACCAAAAATGAGCAATCTCAAGCACAATCTCCGCTCCATAGCGGGCCATGAAATCATCATCCAGTGTGGCTTTATAATAATTAATGACATTGCAGGCAATGGCGATCGAGACATGCCGCTGCAAACAAGAGTAATCATCACCCCATTCTTTCGACAAAGGATTAAGATGCAGCGTCTGAGTTTCCTCGTAACCGCTGCTCCCGCTCTGCCAGGGATACATGGCGCCTTCATACCCGTGTTCGCGCGCATACTCCCGTGCCGGATTAAGCCGGCGGTAGCGGTACATCAGCAAAGCCCGGCTTATTTCATTGGCGTGCAGCGAATAAAACGGCAATGCAAAAATCTCATCCCAAAAAACATGACCGCGGTATGCCTCCCCATGCAATCCGCGTGCCGGGAGTCCGGCATCAACATCCTCATTGTATGAAGATGCGGTCTGCAATAGATGAAAAATATGAAATCGCAGCAACCGTTGCATGAGCACATCGCCCACCAACTCAATATCAAACCGTTTCCAGAGCGCACGCCATTTGGCGGCATGCGGAATGTACAGATCATGAAAACTCTCAATTTTTTGCACAGCTTCCTGGGATGCCACAATACCGTCGGATACACCCTGGTCGCGCGAGGTGTAAATGCTGACGATTTTTTCAATGATATATTCTTCGCCCTGGTCCGCTTTAAAGGAAAATTCCTGAAAGACCCTTTCCTTACCCTGGATAATTGTCCGGCGATCAGGGGTTAGTTCCAGTTCGCCCTGAAACAGACGGGTGCGCATGGCCTCGGTTATCTGGATTTTAGATTGGTTGGTCTGCATCTGCAGATAAATACCGTCTTCCGCAAAACTGCCGTGTACGAGTGGTTCGAGGTGTTTGGAATTGAGTTGACGGTAGCGTTCTACGCCGGCATTGATCAAAGAACCGTCGATTCCGCTGCGAATTGTAATTTGAGCACTATAATTTTTGGGACGAATAACATATTTTTGTGCACCATAGTGCGGTTCCGCCATACTGATGATACGCTGACTGGCCATCTCTGTGATACGGCCTTGATCATCCTGCCAGCGCACCAGTGTACTCATCACACCCTTACGCATATTCAATTCCCGCTTGGAAGCAAGGATTTTCACTTTCTTCAAATCAAGCCATTTACCCCCGTCAAGACGGTAATTGAGAAACAGCCAGTTAGGACAATTAACAAAATCTTCATTCATTACCTTCCGGCCGGCAACCGGTGTTTCCAGTTTATTAAAAACGCCGGCAATATACATCCCGGGATAATAGGCCCGGGAACCAATATACTCAGGCATTGAGCCGCGCAAACCGATATAGCCATTGCCCAGAGTAAAAAGCGCCTCATATAGACTTTCGCGCTCAAGATCAAGTTTTTCAAAGGTAATTCGCCAAGGATTCAAAAATGCCCCCTCCATATCGAAAAAGTATCATGTCAATATTTCCCATAAAAATCCTCAGGATTACGCCTGTGGTATTTTTGTCCTGAGATGTTCGCCTTCGGCGGTATTGACTCGCTTCATCAATGGGCTTACCCGGCATTCGCCGGGCAGGCTGCCCATTGTGTTCGCGCCGACACGATAAACTGAGCTACACCTATTAACGGCTATTGTAACGTTTTTTTGTAACTATTTCAATAACCGAAAGGCCCCTTTAAAATTTAAATATTTCTCTAAACAGTCAAAGACTGCCCTCATTTTCATGCAGGCGATAAACTCCGGCCAGTTTCGTGCGTCCAACACTTCTTTACATCTGATTGTCATTGCAAGGAGCGTTTTGGGAGACAAAGCAATCTGTTTTAAACGCGCCGTGCTTGAAAAACCGGGATTGCGACCAACGGAAGTCCCATACGATCCCCCATCCGGTCGGGGCTTCGCTTCGCTCGTAATGACTGTAAAATTATTTATGACGCACAACACTAGGAACCTGAGCATTTAGTCTGTTTTTGGTATCGTTCGTCACCCCGATGAAAACCGGGGTCCAGAAAAAGCTTTAAAATTCAGATTCCTGGATACCGGCTTCCGCCGGTATGACGGCAAAATACAAATAATCCGACTAAATGCTCAAACTCCTAGGTTCAAGTTGTTTTAATCCCGCGCAGATCTCGAATTCTCTCAACCACCGGCGGATGTGAGTAATAAAAACCCGCATAGAGCGGATGCGGATGAAGATTGGATAAGTTGTCTTTGGATAATTTAATCAATGAATTCACCAGCGGTTCCGCACTGCCGGTCAACCCAACAGCAAATCGGTCCGCCTCCCTTTCCTGGTTTCGCGAAAGTGCGTTAAAGATCGGGCCGAACGGAAAAGCTATAATAGAAAAAAGAAACTGAAAAAGAACCAGTTTGGAAAAAAGCGTATCATCCTGGATTAAAAAAATTTGTAAAAAGCCGTCCGATTGCATCACCAGATAAAATAGATAAATAATAATCAATCCGGCGATCTCGGTCAGCAGCAAGCGCTTAAGCACATGCTTTTTTTTCCAATGCCCCACTTCATGTGCCAACACACTGACAATTTCCGGTTCCGCCATTTTTTCAATCAGCGTATCATAAAGTACAATCCGCTTCACCCTGCCAATACCGGTAAAATACGCATTGGTATGACGGCTGCGTTTGGAGGCGTCCATCTTGAAAACCCGGCCGACTTCAAGTCCGGCTTTTTGCATCATGGCCTTAATTTTATCCGCCAGACCGGCTTGGTCAATCAGTGTAAACTTATTAAACAGTGGTTCCAGTACATAAGGCGAAAGGTACATCACAAACAGAGTAACCACCACAAAAAACACCCATACCAAAAGCCACCAGGTATGGGGAAAAGTCCGCACCAGCCAAAGACCCCCTGTGATGAGCACGCTTAACAGCGCCAAAGAAATCAATTGGGTTTTAATGAAATCCCGAGCCCACAATTTCACGGTCATGGTGTTGAAGCCATATTTGGCCTCAATTTTGAATGTCTGGTACCAGGCAAATGGAAGATGAAGCAAACTCTTTACAAAGACAAGTATCAGAAAAAAACACAATCCCGAAACCACAAACGGCAACCCAGATCCGGCAATCCAATGATTGTACGCATTTAAAACACCTGCAAAGATGAATACCAGGACCAAACCATGACTCACGACAGACGAATAATTTTCCAACCGGTTTTTATCCGACACATAATCCCGTGTCCGCGTTAGCAACAACTGATCGATCACACCCTCAAATTCAGGCGGAATGGTTGCGCCGTACTTTTTCAGATGACTCAAATTGAGTGCCGCCAGTATATACTCCACTGCCGCAACGAAACTATATGCAAAAAAAATAAGCACAAGATAGTGAATCACTGCATGACCCTTTCGGTTGATATGCTTTCCATCAAAACATGTTCCCATTGCGATGCACACGCAGCTCATTACCCACCCGGTCAAACAAGGCAATCCATTTCAGGGCGGCGGCATCTTTTGCCTCTGCTTTTTGAAGCATCACAGAATAATATTCCCGGTCAATCCCATGATAGAGATTTTGCGCCTGCCAAACATCCATACTCAATTTAAGCGGACGCAAAATTACCAAGGTGGTCTCCAATGTCCCAAGCCCAACAAGATTATTGGCATCTTCTGAAAACCGCCTCATCAGACGGGTTATTGTCTGTGACACTACAAATTCCAGGGTTTCTTTGTCCCGTTTAAAATTCCAGCGTTCGATCTCATCCACCAGTTTGTAAAGCTGATCAATATCAACCGGATCGCATTCCAACAGTTTAATCAGGTCTGTATTTAAAATAAACTCTACCGTCGTGGAGAGAATTTTCGGCAAAGCGATTTGTTTTTTGTTCATCAGCTGGATCACCGGATAATGATGTTCATAAATGTGCCTGAAATAGGTCTCGGTCTCATCAATAACACTTTGCATAATCATATTAAGAATCCTGCGCTGTTCATCCTTGAACAAATCCCAGAGCGTATAGGTATAAGGTGCGAACCGTTCATCCATCAGCCGGACCATTTTGGTCAGTTCTCCCTTTTGAAAAGACGTCATAAGTTCATTGCGCATGTCGGAAAACTTTTCATCAGAAATTTCATCTTGTATCCCGGCCAGCAGTGTATGCTCCCCCAGATGCAAAATGGCAAAAACCACATTATTCATTTCCATGGTCACATCTGATTGAACACGCATGCGGCCGGTAATCAACTGTTGACCGCCTTGTTCTTCATGATCATAAATCTCCCACCCGCCGGTATAACTGTAAATGGTGTTTTTGGCCTGAAAATCATCCATCAAGGTGCTGACTGCAAAATGCGCGCTCGCTTTATGCAGATCGGCAATCGCGGGTTGAATGAATTCCTCCCAGATAACCTTCCCATTTTTATAGGCCGCATTGTTGCTAAGCGCTTTTTCAAGCGTATCACTAAAATATTTTTGCAGATCAACCCCGGCCACCTCCTGGGCCAGTTGCATGGCCCGCGCCGCATACTGCATGACCTGAATGGTCTCAATACCTGAAATGTCATCAAAAAACCAGCCACAACTGGTAAACATCAATAAGGCGTTCCGCTGCATCTCAAGCAAGCGTAAAATCGTTACTTTATCTGAATGAGACAGTTGCCGGCGGCAATGTTTTTCTAAAAATGATTCAATTTTAATTTCAGAACGGTTTAAAATGACATCAATATAATCATTGCGTGCCTGCCATGGCTGGTTGATATACGGTTGCAGGTTTTTCTCGAAAACCAGAATCAAATCATTGCGCAGCCCATCCAGTGCTTTGCGCAGCGGTTCCCGCCAGGCTTGTGATGAGCCGGGTGCCAAGCCTGAATTGCACCCGCAATTGCTGCGCCATCTTTCAATACCGTGAAAACAGCTCCAGGACGTATTTTCAAATATCTCCGCCTCATGGGTCACGGCATACTTATCAAGATATTCCCCGTAAATTGTGATCTTCGCCTGGTGACGTGACTCAATATAATCAAGACAGTACGCCAACGCCATATCACCATAGCGATGGTGGTGGCCGTACGTCTCGCCGTCTGTGGCAATATTCACCAGCTGAGCAGGCTGGTCCGAATGCTCCGAAAACAAGCCGGTCAACCGTTTTGAAAAATCTTCCCCATTTTTCAGGAGCGGCCCGAAAGCCACATCATGTGCCGCCGGATTGTCATAAAAGAAAAGGATTATTTTTTTCCCGGACGGCAGATGACACATATACGGCCTGCGCGGATCAACCCGGCTGCCTGCCACATCTTCCCAATTGGTTTCGCCGGTTTTCCGTACCTGCTTGGCTTGATGGGCCGCCAAAATAGTGAACGCAATATCATTTTCCGCCAGCACTTCCAACGTCTCGAGATCCACCGCCGTCTCGGAAAGCCACATGCCTTCCGGTTTTCTCCCGAACCGGTATTCAAAATCACGAATCCCCCAGACAACCTGGGTCTCTTTGTCCCGGCGGTTGGCTAGCGGCATAATCATGTGATTGTATACCTGCGCCAAAGCCGACCCATGTCCGGAAAAATTGGCCTGACTTAATTTATCCGCTGCTAAGATTGACTGGTAGACTTCCGGTGCTTTTTTCTCCATCCAGGAAAGCAAGGTTGGCCCAAAATTAAAACTAATCCGGGAATAACTATTGACGATATCAAGAATTTTTTCCTTTTCCCCCATAATCCGTGCCGCAGCATTGGGGGCATAACACTCCGCTGTAATCCGTTCATTCCAATCATGGTAGGGATACGCACTGTCCTGGCGCTCCACTTCTTCAATCCATGGATTTTCGCGCGGCGGTTGATAAAAATGTCCGTGAATACAAATCAATCTATCCATTGATCAGGAATCCTCCTGCTGAAATACAACCACCTGAAAAGCTTGTAACGTCGTGCTTTGACCGGACAACCTGCCTGGCTTGAAGGTACAACCCCTTCCTCCCCAGGCAGAATCCTCCGAATCCAAGATACAAATCCAGTTCCCTTGCGGGAGCAGACTTGAACAAACATGCTGTTTGGGGTCGCAATGAAAAACACAAAACAACCGTGTTTGCTTCCGCTTCAAATCCAAGGTAATGATTTTTTTGTCCACATCATCTTTGACTACCGATAATACGTGATCCCCGGCCTGACAATCAAGCACGGTTTTACGAATTTCCATCAATTTCCGATAAAACGCCAACAGCTTTTTATGCGCCCCGCGCCGGCGCAGTTCCCAATCCAATCGGGATTCTTTAAACACGGCAAGCGCAAAAGGATCAGGCGGTTCCTGCTTCCAGTTGAAGGTGCTGAATTCATTTTTCCGCCCTTGGCGCACTGCCGCCTTGAGCGCCTTGTCCGAATGATCCGCAAAGAATAAAAAGGGAGCTGTTTCACCGTATTCTTCCCCCATAAAAAGCATGGGGATGTAGGGCGAAAGTAATGTCATGGCTGCCATGCAGCGGACTGCTTCAGGCGAAACCAATTGGGAAATCCGTTCGCCATTGCACCGGTTCCCCACCTGATCATGGTTCTGATCATACACCACAAGTTTTTTGCCTGGCAATTGCTGTCGGGAGCTGCCATACCTGCGTTTTCTAAATTGCGATATCTGACCCTGAAACACATAGCCGTCCCGTAATGCCTGACTAAGTACCTTAAACGAACCATAATCCCGGTAGTACCCCTGTCGCTCACCCGTAAAAAGCGCATGCAGGCTGTGATGCAGGTCATCGCACCAGCTGGCATCCATCCCCAATCCGTTCTCAACCACCGGCTGATGCACCCGGCTTTCATTGAGATCACTCTCAACAATCAGACAAAAATGACGTCCTTGTTTTTGGGAAAAAATTTTCACCTGGTCGGATAGTTCCGCCAAAAAAGGATAGGCACTCTGATCAAAAATTGCCTGAATCGCATCCAATCGCAGGGCGTCAATACGATAATTATCAAACCAGTGCAGCGCGTTTTGAATAAAATAATTCCTCACCTCGTCGCTGTACTGATCATCAAAATTAATCGCCTCACCCCAGGGGACCTTATACCGTTTTGAAAAATAGGGTCCATACGCTCCCAAATAATTACCTTCCGGACCCAAATGGTTGTAGACCACATCCAGCATCACAGACAGACCCAGCTTGTGGGCCGCATTGACCAGCCGCTTCAAGGCCTCCGGCCCGCCATAGTGGTCCTGGACTGCGTAGGGATAGACGCCGTCATAGCCCCAATTACGCTTGCCCGGACAGGCTGCCACCGGCATAATCTCAAGCGTGTTGATACCCAGTTCCTTGAGCTGCGTGAGACGCGGAATCACAGCATCCAATGTCCCTTGAGAAGTAAACGTACCCACATGCAGCTCATAAATAATCATATTCGAGGCAGCAATACCCTGCCAGATTTTATCCTGCCATTTAAATTGAGTATGGTCCACAATCTGCGAGGGACCGTGCACACCCTTCGGCTGAAACTGCGACGCCGGATCAGGCAATCGCTTGCCCTTGTCCAATTCAAACCAGTATGCGGTGCCAGGCACCGCATTCACCTGCCCGGACCAGTAACCCAATTTTTCTGATTCCAATGGAATTGTAACGCTTTTCCCGCCCCGGAGCACCACCTTGACCTGCTTGGCCCAGGGTGCCCACACCCGGAATTCACACTGATTTTTTCCTAAATACGTTGCACCTACACGCATATATCCATCCCCGGCCCGGTTTATCAAGAATAATTATTATATATCATATTAACGGTAATAAGGCGGCCTAATTGATTGAAACAAGCCGATGAAATGATTATTTTTGAGAATAATTCCGCGCAGTTTTAGGTATCTTTTCTTGCCGCATAGGCAAATTGATCAAAGTATTTCCGCCATAAAACAGCAGACGTGGCAAATTGATTTTCTCCATAAAAATAATCAACCATACCTTCCCGCACACGGAACAATTCCTTCAAACGGGAGTATTGCCCAATGGGTTCGATCGTAAACTCCAATAATTCCAATGCTCTGACAAACGCTTTCTTCGCCATGGCATCCTTGCCTTTTTCCTGCCAAGTAAGCGCGCGGCTGACTTCGCTGCCGATATTTGCCATCTGCTCACAAAACGACATCTGCATCCAACGCCCTTGCGCGAGTTCGCTATGCTGAGCGCTCATTGTTTCACCCATTTCTTGACAATGGCCATCACTTTTCATAAGTGCCCTCTATTTGGATTATCACGGTACTATCGCCCGATTCGCGCACCAGAATTATACGCCATCGCAAAGAAAAACCCCACCTAAAAAAAACACCGGATTTTTCCCGTGCTTATGTTAGATTTTTTTTGTTTTTATTATATTTTTTCCTTGATTAATCGCAGGAAATGAATATCATAGTAAATCTTGTTGTTCAGACATTTTTATTCCCTGGTAGCTCAATGGTAGAGCATTCGGCTGTTAACCGAAGGGTTGTTGGTTCGAGTCCAACCTGGGGAGCCAGATTTTCGCTCCGCGAAAATCAGAGCAGTTGAGCAAATGAACAGTTGATCAGTAGAAAAAGCGAAACTGCGGTCTGCTGTTCCACTGCTCTACTGTTCTCGATTTTGCGGTTTATTCTTTCCAGGCCTGGAATCCAATTCCAGGCCTTTTCTTTTCTCATTTTTTTCATTTTCCATACGCCGAGTCCAACCCGTTTTCGCGGAACGAAAAATGCATAACAATTGATCAGTTGAACAGTAAAAGTTCAATTGCGCGCGCAGGGAGTCCCATACGACCCCCAACCGGCCGGGGCGGTCTACTGCTCAACTGATCTACTGCTCTCTCTTTTGACTTTGTTTTTATATTTTTACCCTGCTGATCTTTCAGCAGGTTTTTTTATTATTCAAACATCCGAACTCCGGGACTTCCCACACTCTCTCCTCTTGGGAGCGAGCCGGAG
This sequence comes from bacterium, assembly GCA_021108215.1. NCBI lineage: Bacteria > bacterium. The sequence goes on from JAIORK010000006.1 coordinate 60,888, forward strand.
CGAAGAACTATGCTAATATACTAATCAACGTCCCGGATCACGGATCACAAAAGACCGCACAGTTCGCTGAAAGGCCGCCCACCTGTGCCGAAAACGATCACACCGGAAGATTCGGTCAGACTAACACAGTGGGTGGTACAATAATTGGGGGCAGGTCAATGAGAATAGAGAAAATTACCAATAACAAGAAGCAATACCTTGATTTATTGCTATTAGCAGACGAGCAAGAGGATATGATTGACAGATATTTGGAAAGTGGCGATATGTTTGCACTATACGATGATGACTTAAAGACTGTTTGTGTTGTTGTAGCGATAGACAAAGAAACCTGCGAATTGAAAAACATAGCAACATATAAAAAATATCAAGGTAAAGGATATGCTAAGGCTCTAATAAAGTTTGTCTCAGATTATTACAAAAACAACTATAAAACAATGCTTGTCGGAACAGGTGAAACTCCGACAATATTGTCATTTTATGAAAGTTGCGGATTTGAAAAATCTCATTTTATCAAGAATTTTTTTACCGATAATTATGACCACCCAATGTTTGAAGACGGAATACAACTTATTGACATGGTTTATCTGAAGAAAAAATTATAAATGCCTGCTGCTAACAAGCGGTCATACGCCATAGGGGTTTTAGTGGTATATCAATCGTTTCAGCTCGCATCAAGGTCTGTAACGGGTGATACAGACGCAGCTCCGAAATCCCCTACGGCGCATACCGCCAACCGTTGGCGGGCATAAAGGCTGCAGAAATTATAACGAACTGACCTGCCCCCGCTCAGGCCAGCCGGGTTTGCCTTGGTTGTATTTGCAGTCCTCACACCCTAGCCAATCCGGAAAATCCTGTTTTTGCTTGTCCTTGGTTTCATCTTTCATGAATATCCACTCCTTTCATGCGTAAAAATGCCACTTGATTTTTTAAAGGCTGGCTTATTAGGCTTCTGAGCATGCGTTCTGTGATGCGGATGGATGGCAAAGGATCGCCCAGGTTTTGTAGTGCTTGGATGATTTGGGGATTTAGTTGTAAAAGCCTGAGAATTTGGTTAACACGCATCCGAGAAGTACCAAGATGCCTGGCTAGGTCTGCCTGAGTGGAATATTCACCTGATTTTAGATGCGCTTGATATGTTAGAGCTAAAATGATGGAATTTTTATAGACTTTCGGGGTTCGTGGATTTGTTCTTTCGATTATGGGAATTATGAAAGTGTATTGAAAAGTTCTATCTATGGAACAGTATGGGGAGCCTGATTTTCGCTCCGCGAAAATCAGAGCAGTTAAGCAAATGAACAGTTGATCAGTAGAAAAAACGAAACTGCGGTCTGCTGTTCCACTGCTCTACTGTTCTCGATTTTGCGGTTTATTCTTTCCAGGCCTGGAATCCAATTCCAGGCCTTTTCTTTTCTCGTTTTTTTCATTTTCCATACGCCGAGTCCAACCCGCTTTCGCGGGGCGAAAGATGCAAAAAAAATTAATCAATTGAACAGTAAAAGTTCAATTGCGACCGAAGGGAGTCCCATACGCTCCCCCAACCGGCCGGGGTGGTCTACTGATCCCCGCCCCTCTCTTTTGACTTTGTTTTTATATTTTTACCCTGCTGATCTTCCAACAGGGCTTTTTTTTATTATTCGAACATTCGAGCTCCGGGACTTCCCACACTCTCTCCTCTTGGGAGCGAGCCGGAGCGAAGAACTATACTAATATACTAATCAACGTCCCGGATCCTATACAACAGTACTTGAACATCAGCAACAACTAGAAGACTTTTCAAATCCATCATTTTAAGTTTTTCTGATTGTCCTTCAAGGCTTTTATATGCAGCATCAATTTGTGCTTGTTCTTTTTCTGTATAGGCTCCCCAAACATTACTTGTACCTATAATAAATGCAAGGCTTAAAAATATCAGTAACAGATGTTTATTCATAGATAACGCCTCTCAGTTTTAAAATTTAGCTTTTATTAAAAATCATCTTTATTAATTTACTTATTTTTATTTGCTATGCAATCGTTATATTCCTTCAATTGTTTATAATATACTTCACAACCTTCGTTGAATGAGTCTGAATTACCATCACATTCACCACCATTTTCTTTAGCCCATTCAAATCCTGCATAATGACCACTACCTTCAGAATAGGGATTTTGTGGTTCAATACAGTTTATGGTTGAATTCACACTATTATTTTTTCTGTAATTATTTGTATCATTAGAACAGCTAAACAAGGGGATTGATAAAACAACTGTGATTAATAGTATCGTGATTTTTTTCAATATCTTTTCCTCCGAATTAAATACTGTTCGATATTTTAAGCTGCTTTTGTCAGATTGGGAATGATTATTTGACTTCCATATCTCAATAGTACGGTTCTAACATCGTCCACAGTGGGGAGCCTGATTTTCGCTCCGCGAAAATCAGAGCAGTTGAGCAAATGAACAGTTGATCAGTAGAAAAAGCGAAACTGCGGTCTGCTGTTCCACTGCTCTACTGTTCTCGATTTTGCGGTTTATTCTTTCCAGGCCTGGAATCCAATTCCAGGCCTTTTCTTTTCTCATTTTTTTCATTTCCCATGCAAAAATTTTCCATTTTTTCAGTCTAACCATACGAACATGCTTTTCTACTAAAACTGATGAACAATTGATCAGTTAAACAGTAAAAATTCAATTGCGACCGAAGGGAGTCCCATACGATCCCCCAACCGGCCGGGGCGGTCTACTGTTCTCTCTTTTGACTTTGTTTTTATATTTTTAACCTGCTGATCTTTCAGCAGGTTTTTTTATTATTCGAACATTCGAACTCCGGGACTCCCCACACCCTCTCCTCTCGGGAGCGAGCCGGAGCGAGCCGGAGCGAAAAACTATACTAATATACTAATCAACGTCCCGGATCACACACCTCTGTTACGCTCTCTGCATTTTACCCCCGCATTTGGGGCAATTTATTTCATAACAAGGAACACTTTGCTGATGATACAGTATTTCACCGCAACTGGGACAAATGCATTCTCCACTGGGACCTGCCCCCGGGGCATTGCCACCCATTCTGCCCCTGCCGCCACCTTGGCCCATACCCCGGCCTCCTCCTCTGCCACTACCTTGACCCATACCCCGGCCTCCTCCAAACTGACCTTCTCCATCACCTCTTGGCATTTTTCAACCTCCTTTGAAATCCGAAACATTCACGAATTTAAAACTTAGCCTATTTACTAAGTTTCTAATTCAGCAACGTTCTCAATTACCTGAATACTTCATTCAATATGCCGGTTATCTGTTGCTCGTTTTGAATACTGGTTGTGGCTTTAACAACTTTGCCGTTTTCAAAATATACAGTAAAAGGCAGTCCCATAAAATTATTGCATTCCGGAAGATTCTTAATACAGTCAGCAGCCGAAATATCAAAATCCATGTCCGCCATCTTAATATGTGTGTATTGCTTTTCCAATTTTTCCATCAGTCTATAAACCGGAATACACATGGGCCCCATTCTTCCGCAACAAATCATTACATTTTTATTGTTTTTCAATAAATCTTCAAATACTTCAATGCTTTCTAAATGCTCGAGTTTGGTATTCAACATTTATATTTCCTCACTTTTTATTTATTGCTTGGCTGAAATAAAAACAAAGTACCAATAGTCCGGCGATTATTGATATTCTAAAACAAGTCCAGAACCTACTTCCTGTATATCAAAATGTTTCCCGAGTTCTATTTTCGCCTTGAGATCCGTGCAATGACAGGGATGAAAATTTACAATTCTACATGATTCAAGATATTTAATCGTCCTTTGCAATGTTTTTCTTTTAGTATTCAAAAGGTGAAGCCCACCGATAACACCCCATATTTTATCCATATGGCAAACTTTTTTGGCGTATTCAATTGTATTTGAAATACCAGAGTGCGCGCATCCGTTAATAACGACTAATCCTTTTTTTGCTTTGTAGGCCAAGGCGCTGTCATCCATCAAATAATCAGGATATTCCCGGTTGTTTTTTATCACCCTACCGAGCGGCTGCTTTGCTTCATAGTTATTTTTCCTGGGAATCTGGCCCAAAAAGCACAGATTTTCCGTCAACCACAATGGTTTTTTCGATATTTTCAATTTAAAATATTTCTGCATTTCGACTCTTCTTTTTCGGGTCCCAATATCACCAATGCCCTCATAGTTTTTCCTGTTAAAAGCCAACGGGTGGGCCACCAACCTGATGCTTTTTGTTCTTTTCCCGGCAAATTGAATAAACGGCTCTATACCGCCCGTATGGTCAAAATGACCGTGGGATAAAACAATCGTATGCGCCTTTTTTAAATCTATATTCATCATTTTTGCGTTTTTTATAAATATATCCGAATATCCAACATCAAATATTATTTTCTTACCATCAACTTCAAGCCAATAAGAAACCGCCGGTTCGCCAAAATAATATTGATCAATTATCGTATTATTATCCACGAGAACTGTCAGCTTCATAATTTCACCATCTTTTCAATCTCTAACGTACATAATTTATTTCTTATTATGTATGCGGATTCAAACCAAGTTATTATCCTTTTAATTTCACAAGCTCTTCCAATGTTTTTTCGGCAACGAGTTTTTCTCTTTGGAAATGCTTCACTATTCGATTCAAACACTTGTCTTGCTCCCGCTCATCGTTAAGATGCTTGGCACAAGCGTCCATACAATGTTTTGTAAATTCTACATTGTTTTTCACGTCTCCGGGGGTTTTCTCGGCGTCATGCTTTACTGCTTCCTCCGGACACACGTCATGGCAGGTTCCGCAGCGAATACAACCGTCCATGTTGATATTTGCCTTTTCCTTTTCCATTGCAATGGTGTCCACAGGACACCTCGCGACACAAATTCCACAACCGCTGCATTTTTCCACATCAATCCAGGGCATTGAAACCCTCCTCATAATAATTATATATTTCGTGATCAATTGATCGTCCTCTGTCAATCTGGGTTTTGTTCATAATTTTCTCTTTCACTTTATTTTATTTTGCACAGTATTGATCTTGCCTTTCATCGTTAACTTTTTATCAAGCCTATCATCAATCTTAATTGTGGTTACCACCCTTTTAATCTCTCCCTGCAATACCGCATGGTGCATTTCATCCGCTATTTTTAATAATCGCGACGTTGTATCCGCTTCTATAACCGTTCCCATTGAGGTCAATGTATATTTGATATTTTTTTTGCCTTTTATTTTTTTTATACAAACTGCTACATAATCACTGACAGAAGGCGTTCTCGTTCCCAAAGGAATAACGCTGATCTCCATAACCGGCATTCGAGTTACCTCCTTTCTATCCGATTTTCTTTTTCACCTTCGACCGCATTTTTTGTCTCGCAGCTTCTCGCGCCAAATACAACCGTTCCCAACCTCACCATATTCGCGCCTTCTTCAATGGCGATCTTGTAGGAATTGGACATGCCCATGGAAAGACATTTCAAATCAGTATTGGGAATACCCGCCTTTTTCAATTGTTCATAATATTTTTTGATCTTCCTAAAAAAAGGCCTTACCTTTTCCGGGTCCCCCACCCTTGGACCCATGGTCATTAATCCCTCCAGTTTTAAGCAATCCAGACCCGCAATATGTCTGGCCAGTTTTTCAATGATGTCATAGTCCGGTTCAACTCCCGATTTTGTATACTCACTGCCGATATTCACCTCAATATAAACCGCCACCTTCTTTTGCATAACCTGCGCCCTTTTGTTTATCTCATCTGCGAGTCCGGCTGAATCAACGGTTTGTATGCAATCGAATATTTTCACTGCTTTATTAATCTTGTTTTTCTGCAAAGATCCAATCATGTGCCACTTGACTTTTCCGGCTCTTTCCCCCAACGCTGCTTGCATTCTTTCTGCTTCCTGCACGTAGTTTTCCCCAATAATGTCCGCTCCCGTCGAAAGGGCTTCACTTATTTCGTCCGCGCTCTTCATTTTAGCGGCCAAAACAATTTCCACGTGATCAGAAATTGCCCTGCTAACTTGTAAATAATTTTCTTTTATACTCATTATCCCGCCTTCGTACTTCGAATTATTGCTTAGGCTTCTTTAATGTGTTTGGGGGATAGAGTCAGTTTGTCAAGTTCCGGGAAGTTCCGGGGACACCATACTTAATTCCTGTCCGTAGCCCCTCACGCCATCTTCCCCGGCCCGGCAAAATGCTCTGCCAAAGCAATTGAACAACAGAACAATCAGGCCAGAGAAAGGCCTAAAAAACCTAAATTTACTCCATATACTATTCCTTCCGGTTTTGATAGGCAAGGAAATTAATCGCCCCGCACCACGTAGGATGCAGGGCAAGAATTAGACACTGGGAGGGGGGGAAACATTAAATGGGTCTTCTCCCGAACGAGTGGGTAAAAAAACTAGCAAAACTGTGACTTGATACAGCCCTGTATTTGTGAATTGTAATTACAAGTGCGACAGTTTGACGAAAAGGTAATAGAGGTCTTGTTATTAAAAGGAGGCTCCTTGCGTTATCATCCCGGCAATCGTTAAGCCGGGATCCAGTGACTTTAAAACATTTAAAGATCAAAAACAGTGGTCCCCCCCCGGGCAAGCCCGGGGGGCCCTATTCAGCATCTGGATTCCCGCTATAATCATGCGGGAATAACGATCTAAATAAAGAAATACTTTCAGTTAAGGATGTCGCACTATAAGTTACAATTCACCCTTAATTTCCTAGTACCTGAGCTTCCCCCAAAAATACCAACACATATTTAATATCTCCTCACAGGGCAAGATTTTTTTTCGCCTGCTTCACTGCCAGTTTTTGCTTCATTTTAAATTGATAATTATTAAACCCTCCCAGGATGTTTTCCCGATTGAACAAACCTGGATTCAAAAGTATGTCGTCGATCTGCAAAAGCCGGTCATGGAACCACTCCCCAATCATGCCTGCAATGGTCCAGGCCGGAAGAAAAGAAAACGTAACGATTCCGAGCACGTTCAACGGCAAGTTTCTGTAATCCCAGGCACGGGTATGCAGAACATAGACCATAAAAAGCCCGATCACAAATTCGATCAACATGAATACCAAACCGTAGATAATGCCTCTAATCACCCGCCCGGCATTCGGGATAATCAAATCATTTTTTATGATTTTTTTCAGTGGATTGGTCATAAAAGTGAAAGGGATCGCAGCCCAACAATAAACAAAAAAAGCAAAAATCCCAACATGCCCTTGGGTGGCCTGGTTCAGGTCAAAGATGTAATTCGGCACCGTGAAATAACTATAGATCGCTTTAATTAGTGAAATGGTTCCGGTAAAATATATTTCTACAATATACGAAGTCATCCCGATAATAAAAAATCGAATTAAAAATAATCTCAACTGATAGTATTTCATATTGGACATGACCCTGCCTCCTTGATAAAAATCCACAGGCTTACCCGGCATCCGGCATGCGCCGGACAAGTACGCCAGGCAAAAGTCCCGCCGGGCAGGCTGCTCGCAATAACTTCATAGGGGGTTTTGCAGCAGAATCATCCGTTGTAGAGACGTTGCATGTGTAAGTGCCCGTTTTTAGGGTGCAACGGCGCTACAACCAATCCGGTTTATTACCGTATTACCGAACTACTCTGGATTCCGGCTAAAATCATGCCGGAATGACGAGTAAAACATACCAATAGAACGCCAATAGCACACTGGATAAAGTACCAACAGCGTAAGACGTCCCCTATTGCACAACCGCGATTTTCAATGTTTGTTTTTCTGCTCCGTCCATATGGACTTTGACCAAATATATGCCGGGTGCTGCATCTGCACAATTCCAGATCATATACTGCCCTTGTCCGGTTGGCATTGATTGATCAATCGTTGCGATGCGTTCACCTGCCAGATTATAAATATGAATCATCACTTCTGTTGCTGCTTCCAAATGCATGAGGAATCGCACTTCAGTATTGGCGGGATTAGGATAGGCCATTACTGTTTTACCCTTTAAATCAACATTGAGTAATGGATTGTCTGGTGTGACCGTAACTGTCGGCGTTACTGTTGATGTGGGTGTTATTGTCGAGGTTGCTGATATGGTTGGTGTTGGTGTTACTGTTGGCGAATGAGTTGATGTCGGGCTGACTGTTGAGGTTGCTGAGATTGTAGGTGTCAGCGTAGCTGTAGCTGTAAAGGTCATTGTTGGTGTTCCTGTCGGTGGACCCAAAATTTCTAAATTGGTTGATAATTCCGATGTGCCATTGGTCAAATCTGTGGCAGTCGTCACAACATACTCACCGAGTGATACGGCGGGTGAATTCAAGATCCAATTCCCACTACCATCAGCTGTGGCACTGCCAACATAGCTCAGGCTACCGTCCTGACCGGCGACATTTTCCGCTTTAAAAATTTCTATAAAATCATTGGCTGCTGCTGTGCCTTCTATATAAGTATCATATGCTCCGGTAATAGTCGGGCTGGCTTTATCATTATTCGCAGTGGTGCCGCTGGTCATAAATTGAATATTGACTGATGAATTTGCACAAATTGTATTGCCATACATAAACATCCGCATCACATCACTGCCTAAGCGAATACCATTGGTACAATTGGCAACAAGGTTGCCAATCCCCGAATCACGAATACCAATAAAATTATCTTGCGAGGCGCTGGCATAGATTCCATTTAGCGGAGGATCTGATGATGCTGACAGATCAAGGTTCACGCCGATATAATTGCCTACTATGGTATTCCCCTGCGAACTACTGGAAAAGTTAATGCCTGACATGCTGCCACTAATATAATTTCCTTCACCGCTAAGTTGACCACCCAATTTAATTGCTGTTGAGGTTTGCAAGCGAATGCCGGTATTGATATTTTCAATGGTGTTGTCACCGGTACCATTGAGACCTACCCAGTTACCGATAATAGTATGCTCTGAAGTCTCGTAGATACGGATACCGTCATAGGTATTTCCGGAAATAATATTGGCCAGCGCCGGACTACTGCCGCCGATGAGATTGCCTTGCGAACTTGGGTTTGCGATTTGCACACCATAATAATTTGGTATGGCAGCATCACCGGCCGCATTCAAACCAATAACATTACCGACAACAGTATTGCCCAGCCCTCCGCCAAAAGCGATTCCATTACGACCTGTGCTGTTGTGCCCGGAGATGACATTGCCATACATATTCGCCGCATCTGTATTTGGCCCGCCAATCAGGTTACCTGATCCTGTGATATATATCCCCTGGGCGCCGGCATCTCTGGCCGCAGATCCGTCAATAGATGTCCCGATAAAATTTCCGCAAATAGAATTGCTGACAGCCGAAGACCATATATAGACATCATAGGATGTTTGTCCACTGATGACGTTTCCCTGCAACGCGCCCGTACCCCGGTTGCCGCCAATTTGATTTCTTGTTCCCTGATATACATAAACACCATAAACATTCCCAGCAGGATTACCCGCCAAGTCCAATCCTATGATATTATTTTGTACAATATTATCGCTACACAAATCACTATCAACGCCATTGAAATACACAGCAGAATCATTCCCTGAAATCAAGTTACCATAGTTACTGACAGGCAACCCCACCCAATTTCCAGATGCACAAAAAAAATGTATACCACTATTGCTATTACCCGTACCTAATGTCCCGGCAGCGGTTAAACCGATGATGTTCCCGCAAAGTGTATTACCACTAACAGTTGAATCATCAAAAAAAACACCATGCATTGTGTTGCCGGAAATAACATTTCCTTCCGAGGCTGAGCTATCACCGCCAATCAGACAGGTCCACACATTGCTCTGAAAATAAATTCCCGTTGTATTAGGTAGCGCTGTTGCGCCGTCATTGGCCACGCCAATATAATTGCTTTGAATAACCACGCCGGCAGCACTTTGACTTCGTATGCCATTGGTGTTGCCACTGATGATATTTCCATGACCAACAGAACCGATGATTGTCCCATCGGCATTATTGACCACTATTCCTTCATTGCTGTGTCCCCTGCCTGTGCTGCTGGAAAAATCAGTGCCAATAGCACAATCAATGATTCGTACATTATCAGCGCCAAAAATGTTGATACCGGTAACCGCGTCAACAATCGCCAGACCACTTAGAGTTGGACCGCCAAATGGTGATCCCGTGATATAAAACAAATCCCCCACACCTGCATTTCCGCCTACCACCTGTATACCACCGCCGTCAATAGTGACCCGCTTTGTAACATTGAGTGTTGAGTAAACTGTAATCGAATTCCCACCGGTACTGAAATCAATGGTGTCGTTATCTGAAGCTGTGGAGAGTGCCCAACGCAAAGTACCTGCACCGCTGTCTTCAATGCTGGTTACTGTAATTGTTGCTGAAAAAGCCGGTAGGACGATAAAAATCATTGCGAAAGTAAATATTATGCCACTGATCATTCTTTTTAGCATGGTGCGCCTCCAATGGATTAAAATATATCGTAATCACCGAAGAAATCTTACAACGGCTTTGTGTTCCCGTCCATGAGATTTCGACCATTTTTCCCAACACTCTATTCAATATTTTTGGGAGACAAAGCCCCCCCTAAATCCACAACGTCAATGGCTACTTTTGATTCTTCTTAAACTTCTCCGCCTGTTCAAAAATCTCAACATAAACTTCATCTCGTTCTACCGGTGGCTAGTCAAACTCATCTAACAGTAGGATCAAACCGACTTTCAAGGCGGATTTTATATCATCTCGCTTGTTCCAGTCGGGAAATTTCGCTTGCCCTTCTACTAATACTTTTACGGCTTTTGCCAATTCAATCAATTTATCTTCAGGATAAGTAAAATCATTATTCCGGCTTCCTCATTTTTTTTATATCCGCTTCAATTTCGTTGAGGCTTTGTTTGTGTTCGATCTGTTTTTGGGCAACACTGTGTTTTTCAAATTCCGCACCTGCTTTTTCCAATGCCATGTCACGGCTTATTTTCCCTGCATGGTTAAGCAATTCCCTGTCATTAAGTTGCAAGATAACATCGAGCCGCTCAATCCAGTTTTTCATATACATAGGCGTATGTTGTTGCGCCATGGTCTCGGCAAATGCCAAATACTGTTCAACTAATAAGCCGAGTAATTTTATTTCATCTTCGTTCAGATAATTTTTAGCTATGCTTACATCTGATTTTTTAACTGCTTCCGAGCTCTTTTTATCAAGGAATTGCATGCCCAATAATGGCAGTGACGCATCAACCCTGCGATACACCAGTTCGGCAGCTGTTTGTTGGCTAATAGCCCAAAGCAATTTATTTTGTACCATTTTAAAAAAATCTATGGTTTTTTCATCTTTGGGGTTGTAATCAATACTGGTGGTATAAATGTCTTTGATCTTCTGGTAAAAAAAACGTTCCGAAAGGCGTATTTCGCGCAGACGGTCTTGCAATTCATTGAAATAATTCATGAAATCGCCTGATTTAAAACGGTCATCATTGAGTGCAAAACCCTTTATGATATATTCCTTGAGCCGCTGCGTTGCCCAAATGCGGAATTGAGTACCTTGCGGAGATTTGACCCGATATCCAACGGATATAATGACATCGAGGTTGTAGTAATCAATCTCTCGTTCTACCTTCCGGCTGCCTTCCTGACGAACCTGTCGGAATTTCCGACAAGTTCGATTTTGCTCCAATTCGCCTTCTTCATAAACATTTAATATATGCTCGGTTATAGTACTCCTGCCTTTGCCAAACAGCATTGCCATTTGCTCTTGCGAAAGCCAGACCGTCTCATCTTCCAGACGGACATCAATTTTGATAGTACCGTCAGGGTTTTGGTAGAGGAGAATTTCGCTGTTGTTCATGGACTTATTCCTCCACCGTGGCGAGCCTGGAAAGAAGTAAATCTTGCATCTCCGATAGCTGTCGGTTTTGTTGAACTGTATTCAGCAGGTTCTACGCTGCCTCTGAGTTTAGTGGCAGAATCCCATAGGGTTTCTTCGATTGATTTTTGTTTAACTTCTTTTTTCTGCCTGGCCATGGTACTCCTTGGTAAGTTTATTTATTTAATTGTTACTGCTTATTTTTCAAAGATAAAAATCCACGGGCTTACCCGGCATCCGGCATACGCCGGACACAATTCGCCGGGCAGGCTGTCCATCGTGTTCGCGCTAGCACGATAATTCCAGAAATGCAATGCACGCATTATAATACAAGCAATTGATAATATAAAAGCAATTTAAAATGGAGAATTGATAATGATATTTATTCGAAAACAGCATTGGTTTATCTGTTTCCGACTCCGGCTCCTATTTTTTTGCTGCCAAAAAGCCATTGCGTACAAATGAATTTAAGGTTAGGATTTTGTCCGCTTGTATTCTCTGAAAGGACCAACCCATTGCAACTCTTCATGGATGCGGATGCCTGCCCCCGGGTAATCAAAGAGATTGTCTATCGCGCTATTGCCCGAGTAAAGCTGCCGCTGATTATGATTACCAACCAAACGATGTCCGTGCCCCAGTCACCCTTCATCACGCTGATCAATGTCGATGCCGGGGCTGACATGGCTGATGATAAAATTGTCGAATTGGTCCAACCGGGTGATTTGGTAATCACTGCGGATATCCCGCTGGCAGACCGCGTTGTTGACAAGGATGCATACGCGCTTGATCCCAGAGGAGCTTTCCATACCAAAGAAACCATCAAACAGCGTCTGGCAATACGCAATCTGATGGATCATTTAAGAAACAGCGGCATCCCAACCGGCGGTCCGGCAGGTTTCAATCCTAAAGACCGCAAAGCCTTTGCCGATCAACTGGATAAATTTATTGCCAAACAGTGAGTTTACAAACCCCGCGCGTAAAGCCGGCCATCATTGCGGCCAAACCCCTAAAACACCCTATTATTCTGTATCTTTTCCTATTGTACAGGCGTATGCTTGATGCATTGCAGTTTCGCCAATACCACCCTTGCCTACAACACTTCCCGCCAGTCACTTTCTCAATACTTCCCTTGAGGCGAAACAAGCCTGCAACTAAAAAAGTTTATTATATTGCCCTTGCATCGGATCATCGATATTTTTATTAATAAATGGTCCCATCACTGCGCTCTCCGGGAGAACATGATGAATATACTATTGGTTTACCCCCAGCATCCGGAAACTTTTTGGAGTTTTAAATATGCACTAAAATTCGTTGGCAAAAAATCCGCTTTCCCGCCATTAGGATTGCTCACCATCGCTGCGATGCTGCCGGAAGATTGGAATTTAAAGCTGGTTGACTTAAATGTCCAGAAATTACATGACCGGGATTTGCACTGGGCGGATTATGTTTTCATGAGTGCCATTTCCATTCAACATGATTCCGTTCTCAACATTATTAAACAGTGCCAAAAAGCCAAGGTTAAAATCGTGGCCGGTGGGCCGTTATTTACGACTGCGCACACTGATTTCCCGGGTATTGATCACTTCATATTAAACGAAGCGGAATTAACCTTACCGCAATTCATACAGGATATTCAGCGCGGCCAGACACAACACTTATATGCCTCAAATCAATTTTCACAACTGTGCCAAACGCCTATTCCCCGCTGGGATTTGATCAAACAAAGCAAGTATGCCACCATGAGTATCCAGTATTCACGCGGTTGTCCCTTCAACTGCGACTTTTGCGACATCACCAAGCTTTACGGGAAAAAAACCCGCGTAAAATCCCAAACGCAAATCATCGCTGAATTGGACCAAATCTACAGCACCCATTGGAAAGGCTCGGTCTTTTTTGTTGATGATAATTTCATCGGGAACAAACAGGAACTCAAAAAAAACGTCCTCCCGGCAATTATCAAATGGATGAAACAACACCGTTATCCCTTCACTTTCTTTACGCAAGCTTCCATCAATTTAGCCGATGATGATGACCTCCTAAAACAGATGGTAACTGCCGGATTTGATATGGTTTTTATCGGCATTGAGTCACCCAATGAAGCGAGCCTGACCGAATGTTTGAAAAGCCAAAACACCAACCGTGATCTGCTTGATTCGATTAAAAAATGTCAGCAAGCCGGCTTACAGGTCCAGGGAGGATTTATTGTCGGTTTCGACAGTGATCCGCTCACTATTTTCAATCAGCACATTCGTTTCATTCAGCAAAGCGGCATTACCACTGCAATGGTGGGATTGCTCCACGCCATGAAAGGCACGCAATTATTTCAGCGTCTGGAAAATGAAAACCGTATTTTAAAGACATCGACCGGCGACAATACGGATTTCTCCGTCAACTTCATCCCCAAAATGGATATGAAGGTTTTGGTTGACGGCTACAAAGAAATAATCAACCATATTTATTCTCCCGCCAATTATTACAAACGGGTTATTACTTTTCTGAAAAACTTCAATGTCCCGCAAGTCCACCCGCCCAAATTTAAATTTAAGTTAATGATTGCTTTTTTCCGTTCGGTCATACGCCTAGGAATTATCGGCCAAGAGCGCGTCCACTATTGGAAACTGGTATTCTGGTCATTGTTTAACCGCCCGGCTTCTTTCCCCTTGGCCATCAATCTGGCAATTACCGGGTTCCATTTTCGCAAGGTTTTTAAAAACATCAATGCATGATACGGATGACATCACCGCAAGCCATCTTATCCGATGCTCACTTTCCCTTCCGGATATTTCATGTGCGAATTCCGCGTATAAAGCGCCGCCGCCAAACCAATGGTAATCGGGCCCAAACGGCCAAAAAACATCGCGGCAGTCACCAAAAGTTTTCCGGAAGTGGAAAACAAAGCCGACATACTTAAATTGCCGCCATCACCCATGGATAAACCTACTGTTCCAAACGCTGATGTCATCTCGAATAATATTTTTCCCACATCCAGGTTTTCCATGATTTCCAACAGCAAGGTGAAAACAACAAGAAAAACACTCATGATCAGAAAAATAATCAATGATTTATAAATGATATTTTGTGAAAGATGGCGGCGAAAAACAACAATTTCATTTCGCCCCCTCAGCGTAGCCCAAATTGCCAGACACATGATGGCAAACGTAGTAGTCTTGATGCCCCCGCCGGTCCCGCCGGGTGAAGCGCCAATAAACATCAAGGGCGTCATAAAAAACTGTACACGCGGCGCCAAAGCACCGGTATCCTGAATATTAAAACCGGATGTCCGGCCCACTGCGGAAAGAAACAACGCTTGACCCCAATCCATATCCGCCGTGAAATAAAACACCAGTGCACCGATCACAACCAATGCAGACGTGGTAATCAAAACCAATCGGGCGTGCACTGATAATTTTTTCCGTTCTTTTTTATGCCAATAGAGCAATTCATGAATCACCATATATCCCAATCCGCCGAGAATCGCCAGAAAAGAAATGGTGGCCACCACCAAGGTATGATTTCCCTGAGACATTAAATTGTCTGAAAAGAGACAGAACCCGGCATTATTAAATCCTGAAATGGCATGAAAAACACCCAGCACAATGGCCCGGCCGGGTGAATGATCGCCCCAATAGGTTGCTGTGATGATGATGGCGCCTATGAATTCGAGAGATAACGTCACCAAAACGGCATTGCGCACGAATTTCAGCATGCCCTCGCCGGTATCGAGATTCAAGGCCTGCCGAATGGCAACCTTGTCACTCACACCAATGCGGCGGCCCAATAAAATGGCTGCCATGGATGCCATGATCATATACCCCAACCCGCCCACCTGGATCAGCAGTAAAATAATCACCTGTCCAAACGGTGTAAACGCCATGGCCGTATCACGCACGATCAAGCCGGTCACACAGACCGCCGAGGTCGCGGTAAAAAGGGCATCCACCAGGGATAGCGGTTGATCCGTCGGCACGGCCCACGGTATCAAGAGCAGCAATGTGCCGGTTGATATAATAATAGCGAAAGCCGCCACCAAGCGAAGCGCCGGGGTAAGATTGGCAAGGGCGCCCTTGCGGGCATCCTTGCGCGATGTAAACAAATCGTTGATGGATTCTTCGGTTGATTTCATCAATTCCCCTAAAAAATTTTCAACCATTTTAGCATTTTGATTGGATTTGTCATGCATTTTCCTATGCATTCATCCCAGGCTTTTTCTTCTTTCACGCTTATTCCCGGAGCAGCTTTGAAAAACTCCGCTGTTCCGCCGGGCGAAAGCGCCTCACCCCTGCATGGTCACTTAAACGAATGCACTCATCTACCGATACTCTATTATCTCTATCAAGGAAAAAACTATGTCCGAGCAAGCAGTCACACAAGCATGTCCTGTGCACGACACTCTATCTCCCCAGCCCCGGCCCACCGGAAATTTCTGCGCCGCCCCCTGGATCGAAGGGGTCCTCAAACAAAATGGTGACTTGCAAGCCTGCTGCCGCAATTTAAATGTGCTCGGCAACTGGCAAAAAGACGGACTCCGGACTGCCTGGCACAGCAAAGCATTTCAGGCATTTAGAAATCAAATCGCAAGCGGTATTTTCCCGGACGACCAGTGCCAAAAATGTTTTTTAAACGGCACGGCCCGCAATCTGGCCAATGAATTGGCTGCGCCTTTCAACCGGAACCGGCAGGTATTATATCAATTCACAAAAGAAAGCCTGCCCCTGCTTGATGCCGCAGAATCGCTGCTCACCCTGACTGAAATTTCCCCGGCCAGTGCAAGCACCCTCAAAACATACATGCTTGTCTTGGAAACTTTCGAAAACAGTTGCTCCCTGCTTCATGACTATCCGGCGGAAGTAGAACAGGCTGTTCAAAAGCTCATGGTCATCGGCCGCATTATCGAAGCTTTTTTAAACCATGACCCAACCCCGCCTGACATCGTGCCTTACCGGCAGGTCGGTTTGCAGGCCAAGTGCAATGCCCGGTGCATCCACTGCATGTTTTTACCCAACCGTGAAATCATCGAAGGTCCGGAACTGGCTCCCAAGCACATTGACGAGGCTTTTTACGGGAGCAACCAGATCATTGATTTTTTCATGCACGGCTCGGAGTTTCTCTGCTATTGTTCCTGGAAAAGTATTGCCAGGCATTTGAAAAACCATGGCGTTCCGCTGGGCATTTCAACCAATGGTATCGCTTTAACTCCCCCAAACATCATGTTTTTAATTGACCATAAAATCATCCACGCCTTGAACATCAGCCTGGACGGCGCCACCAGGGAAACTGTTGAACGTATCCGCGTCAATGTGAAATTTGACCGCCTGATTCAACAAATCCGTTTTTTGCTGGATTACAGCAATGAGAAAAACTATTTCTTTGCCCTGATTTTTTCCTTTGTCCTGATGAAACAAAATTATCACGAACTGCCCGGTATGATCCGGTTAATGGGAGAACTGCTGGACAAACGAAAATCACCGATTGCCTATGTTTCATGCCAATCATTAATCTTCTATCCCGATCCCCGGTATGAAGCCTTTACGGCCCAGGAACACCATACCTGCATCCCACTGGAAGCATTGCTTGCCATGTTCCATGACGCCCAAAAAGCGTCGCATGAAACCGGGATCCAGACCAATGTATTTTCCTACCCAACCATCGACGCCTTCATTGAAGCCGGCTGCCCCATCCCCACCCTGGACAATAAAATCATCCTATTGGAGAAACAGTGTGCGGTCGCAACTTAATAAAACGCTACAGGTGTAAGCCTGTAGCGTTTTATTATCCCATCAGTTCTTCCACTGTTATGCGCAGCGCAATCAGTTCAAACGGTTTGGCCATGCACCTGTCCACACCCGCAATCAGTGCCTCCTTCACCAACGCCTCATCCATCCGCGCCGAGAGCAAAATTATACGGGGGCATTTGACATGATTATAATATCGTAGGGAGCGGTCGCGACCGTTCCCTACAAATAATTATTTTTTCTTCAAAATGGTTTTTATCTCGCAATAATTCCAGAATTTCTTGGTCTAACAAACAAGACCCAATATTTCTAACAAATAAAAACAAACAGGATCATACCCATGCGCCGTAACAGAAAATTAACCCGATTACCTGATTATGATTATTCAAGAACCGGAATGTATTTTGTTACCATTTGTCCACATGATCATGCAGCATGGTTTGGTCAGAATCAAGATGGACAAATCATATTGAATCAATGCGGAAAAATTGTTGAAGAACAATGGAAATGGCTGGCAAATCAGTATAATTATATCTCTTTAGATGAATACATCATCATGCCCGATCACTTTCATGGAATCATTAACCTCGTAGGGAATGGTTATGTTGTAGGGAATGGTCGCGACCATTCCCTACAACATAACCATTCCCTACAACATAAAATCAAACCTTTGCCGGAATTAATTGGTGCATTTAAAACCACCAGTTCAAAATTAATTCACAAAACCGGATATGTTGATTTCAAATGGCAAAAATCATTTTATGATCATATCATCCGCAATGAAATAGATTTAATCAGAATACGGAAATACATACACAACAATCCGATTATGAAAGAAATTGGTTTAACATTGTAGGGAACGGTCGCGACCGTTCCCTACGAAGCGACCGTTCCCTACAAACCATCAACACGCCTGTTGGTTCTTGGGAAAAACCGATTGCAGCCAATGTTTTACGTCCCGCGAAAAGCCGTAGAGACACGGAATCAAGACCAGGGTGATGACGGTACCAAAAATGAGTCCCCAGCCCATGACCAGCATCATTTCCGAAAGCATGGAATCGTAGCCCGCCCAGCCATAAGCGGTTGGAAACAACGCGGCAATGGTTGTCAACGTAGTTAAAAGGACTGCCTGGAGGCGTGTTTTGGCAATGGCGGCGATCTGTATACCGGACATTTCCTTGTGTCCGCACTTATCATATTCCCGATCCAGTTTTGTCAGCATGACGATCGAATCATTAATCACCACGCCCATCATGCCCAAAGCACCGATCAGCGAGAAAAAACCATAAACACTCATGCCATGTCCGATCAGGCACCAAACGACCCCCACCACACCAAAGGGGATGGTAATCATAATCATAAACGGCTTATACGGCGAACTAAAAAGCAGGGCCAGCACCGCATAAATCAGTGCCAATGCTATCATGACCGCCTTGAGCATATCCTGCTGTGTCTTGCGCGAATCAAAAATCTCTCCGATAAAAGAAACTGCGGTCGTAGGGAATTTATTCTGCAAGTCAGGAAAGACCGTTTCTTCAAATTCCCTGGCAATTTCCAGCGGGGTTTTCTTGCTGCCCGGTTTCATGTCGCCATACACCACCAGGGTCCTGATATAATCCTGACGTTCAATGCTTGCCGGGGTTTCTTCCCGCCGAACCACAACGATATTTTTTAAAGGAACCAGATAATCGCTCCGGTTTTCTACGGGCACATCCAAAACATCTTCAATCCTTTTTTTTGATGCCTCAGGAATCGTGAGCCGAACATACAACTCCTCATTCTCCCCCTTCAATTCATACAGCAGCAATCCTTCCACGGACGCACGCAGGGTCGATTTGATATCCGAAGCACTGATGCCCAACCGCTTCATCTCTTCACGGTTGATCTCGATCTTGTATTCAGGATTGGTAATCGGCTTATCGATCTCGACATTGTCAAGCTCCGGATGCATTTTCATTTTTTGCGCCAGACTTCCGGCAAAAGCCGCACGGTTTTTATCGTTATTATCTTTTATCAAAATTTGAATAGGCGATTCAGAACCACCCCACCAACCCCTGGAAAATTTCAGCTTTTTAAATTCACGCCGCCGGGGCTCCAAGACCTTTTCCCATTCTTTGATCAATTGATTCAATGATTTTTTCCGCTCCCCGCGCGGAACAATCTGAATCCTGATTCTAAATTTATTTTCTTCCACCGCCCGGCCGCGGCGGCTCCGTGCGATTTCCGTCCTGAATCCGATCATTTCCTTACCAATATAGCGCGAAAGCATCTCTTCAACCGGCCGGACCAGCACGGCGGTTTGTTTGGCCACCATCCCGCGGGGTGCTTCCCCCATCAGGTTGATCTGATCCGACTCGGTGCGCGGAAACATTGTAAATTTCATAAATGTAGCCGCCGACCAAAAAGACCCGGCCAACAGGATCGCTGCCAATAAAAACACCCAATATTTCACCTTTAATAATTTTTCAAGAATATTTCCGTATGCTGTCTCCCACACCAAAAACCAGTGCCGAACACGTTTCTCTGAAACAACCTTTCCCTTGGAAACGCTTCTCTGCACGGATTTAGGCGGCAACGTATTTTTTTTCACTGGCTTGCGGGCTCCCCCCATCAACCAGGCCGGCATCCGAATACTCATATGACCGGGGAGTATCAACACCGATTCAAATAAAGATGCTCCCAACATCAAAAAAATCACCGGCGGCAAAAAACTGATCATCACACCATGCCAGCCGCCGAGATTCATGTACAAAGGCGTAAAGGACAGACCGGTCGTTATAATGGCTGCGGTAATGGGGAGCAACACATACGATGTTCCTTTGATGGCTGCTTCTTCAAAACCCATCCCCTCGGACCTGTATCGCGAAATATTTTCCGCCACGATAATGGCGTCATCCACAATCATCCCCATGACAATGATGATGGCACCCAGCGTGATATTGTTAATCGTATACCCAAACATATTGATACCGACCACGGTGAAGGCAAAGGTGAATGGAATTCCCATGGCAACCCAAAAAGCAGTATGGAAATTGAGAAAAACCAGCAGTACCACCAGCACCAACCCAAGACCAATTGTCCCGTTGTAGAGAATAATGTTTAAACGATTCCTGAGTTCCCGCGACTCATCATCCAACAAGGCAATTTCATATTCCGTTCCCTTCAGCGTATTCTCATTAAATTTTTTCACCAATGCCTTCACCGCATCGACCGATTCTAAAATATCCGAGTCGGCGGTTTTGACTGCGTTTAAAAAAACACCTTCACGCCCATTTACTTTTTGAATAAGTTTGGTCTTCTTAAAATTTTCCGTCACCTGTCCAATATCCTTCACACGCACTTTTTGACTGTCAAAACCACTCCGGATAATCACGTTTTCCAATTCCTGAACAGTGTCCAATTCCGAATCCAGAGTCACTTTGGATTCCAGCAGGTCTTCTAAGTCTCCGGCCGGTTGGCGGGAATTTTGCGCCCTAATTTCATTGGCAATCATATTGAGCGGAACGTGAAATTTTTTCAGTTTCACCGGGTCCGCTTCGATTCGGATTTCCGGTTGACGATAGGCTCCGCGCCTGACCTCGCTGATGTAAACCAGGTTGAGAAGCTGGTTTTCCAATGCCAACACATACGTATGGAGTTCCACCCTTTTCTCTTTGGTCAACAAATTTTCATTTTTATTAAAAACACCGATATCAATAATCGCTTTTTTGGATGACTTGTATTCCCGAACATTGGGATCATCCGTCACCTCATCCGGCAATTTGGCGTCATAAACCGCAGCTTTAATCTCATTGACGATTTCATCCCGATCCGGACGCTTAAGCTCCAGTTCGACACTTACGCTGGATGAACCCGCACCTGAATTACTGGTCACCTGGTAAATGCCGTCAATTCCTCTTAGCTTGTCCTCAATTTCTTTGGTGACAAAATACTCTACTTGTTCAGCCGAAGCACCGGGATACGATGCAGAAATACTCACTCGGTCCCGGGTGATATTGGGTAGCTCCTCTTTATTGGTAGTAAACCAAAAATACATCCCGGCAACCATAATTCCCAGAAACATTAAATTGGCGAGCATATGCCGCTTGGCAAAAAATTCTATAAATTTATCCCACATACTTATCACTATTTCCTTTCAAACCGTTTGGATGAATTATCGCACCGCAATAAAAAACATTTTATCTGTATTTCTTCCTTTCATCAATTCAATTTTCCGCCACCATCACGGATTTGTTCGAAAATCAGATGACTGAATATCAATCCTGCTTTACAATGCTTTCCTGCTCCCGCCAAAAACAAAAAAGAACGTATATTTATCCGCTTATTTCGCCTTGTCTAATCCTAATAGTCTGTTAATATATTCCAAAGAATTTCCGACGCAGGAGGTCGTGAGCATGGCAAAAGTAGTATTGAAAAATGTGTGCAAAAATTTCGAATCCCCGGAAGGTTTAAAAAAAGTTGTTAAAAACATCAGTTTCACGTGCGAGGATAAGGAGTTTGTTATTTTGGTCGGTCCTTCGGGATGCGGCAAATCCACCACCTTGCGCATGATTGCCGGCCTCGAAGACGTCTCGGCAGGTGAAATCCATATCGGCGGCCAGATGGTCAATGAGGTTGTTTCCCATGACCGGGATATCGCCATGGTTTTCCAAAATTATGCGCTTTATCCGCATATGAATGTTTTTAGCAACATGGCCTTCGGATTACGGCTGCAGCATCTGCCTAAAAAAGAAATTGAAAAACGGGTGATGGAAGCTGCTGAGATCCTGAGAATCACCGAACATCTCACCAAACTCCCCAAGGGTCTTTCCGGCGGCGAGCGTCAACGTGTTGCGGTTGGACGCGCCATTGTCCGTAAACCCAAAGTATTTTTATTTGACGAACCGCTCTCCAACCTGGATGCGGAGATGCGCGAAAGCATGCGGGCTGACATCCGCCAGCTGCATTCCATTCTCAAAGCCACCATGATCTATGTAACCCATGACCAAATCGAGGCCATGACCATGGCTGATCGGATTGTCGTATTGAAAAAGGGCGAGGTTCACCAATTTGACAAACCGCTTAACCTGTATAAAAAACCCTGTAATAAATTTGTGGCCGGTTTCATCGGCAACCAACGCATGAATTTCATTCCCGGTGAGCTAATAAAAAAAGGCAAAGACATTTACTTCTTCAACGAGCACCTCACACTCAAGACCCATACGACACATGCCAAAACACTTTCCAAACGTATTGGCCAAAAAACCACAATGGGTATCCGGCCGGAAAACATTTATGACAAAATTTACGCCGCCAATGCATCCGCCGGTAATACTTTAAAAGCCAAAATCAAAGTCATGTTGCCCACCGGCGAGTATGCCATTTTACACCTTCAGGCGGGTGAGCAAACCATCATCACCAAAGTAAATACCTATGACAAACTTTCAGAAAACAAACAAATTGATATTGTACTGGATATGGGCAAGGCGCATTATTTCGAACCCCGGCCTGACAAGGTGGATCCCGAAAAAAACCAGACCGGCTTGGAAAAAGTCATTTGTTGAGCAGGGAACGGTCCCCCGACCGGAAGAATATTAATTGACGGGATTCCCTGCGGTCGCGACCGTCCCCTACTTTGAAATTTTTCTTTTCGTCTTCGCAACTTTCTTTTTCCTGACCGCGTGTTTCAGGATTTGAACCGGCGGAATGGCTTGCGTTTCCATTTCTTCAATCATGCCTGTTTTCAACACCGGCCGATAGATGGATCCATCCATTTTAATCCCCACCCAGCCAAGTACTTTGGCCGCGCCGCGCTTATAATCTTCCGCAATGTGGTAAAGACAGGGAATGAGCACTAAGGTAATAAAGGTGGCAAAAACAAGACCATATCCAAAAGCCAATGCCAAAGGTGCCACAAAATGATCCTTCCCACCCAACCCATAAATGGTTGGCAATAAACCCAATACAGTTGTGCCGCTGGTTAAAAGAACAGGTCGCAACCGCAGCACACCGGCTTCCAGTAAAGCCTCTTTAATCGGCAGACCTTTTTTACGTTGAATATTGATAAACTCAACCAGAACCAAGGTATTGCTGACAATAACACCCGCCAAACTAAAAAAACCTAAAGTACTCATAAATGAAATGGTTTCATGATGCGCCCAAAGCGCAATCATCATGCCAACCAAGCCAAAAGGAATCGCACTCATAACCACAATAGGCATAATGAGCGAATTCATAAATACCGCCAGAATAATAAAAATAACAAACAATGCAAAAATAAACAAAACGCCCAATTCCCCCATGCTTTCGTTGGTATCTTCCTGCTCACCGCCATAGGAAATATTATATTCAGGATAGGCCTTTTCCAGTGCAGCGAAATGTTCTTTCAGCATCCGGTTCGCTTCCAGGGACGTGATTACATGCGTATCCACCTCTGCTTGTACTTGAACAATCCGCTTGAAATCCAGACGATTAATCATTGAGTAACCGGGCTGCTGCGTCATTTTAGAAACACGACTCAATGGAATCAAGCCATCCATTTTATTTGCAACCAACACTTCCTTAAGGCTCTCTTTGTCTTGTCTGGCTTTTTCCGGAAAACGAACCCGAATATCAATATCTTCTTCACCTTGTTGTACATTGGTTGCGACTGACCCGCTAAAAGCCGCATGCAAAGTTGTTGCAATATCCCGGGCAGATACCTGACCTTTGGCAGCCATCTCCTCATCAATCGTATAACGATACTCTGTTTTACCTTCCTCCAAATCAAAGTTAATATCTTTTACTCCCTCCACCTTTTCCAGATAGGCCGTATACTTTAACGCAATTTCCTTTAAGATTTGAATATCCTGTCCCCGAATTTCAACATTAATCGGCTTTCCCACCGGAGGTCCGTTTCCCTGAATCGTCATTTTCAATTCCATTTCATCCGGCAGTATCTTCGCCTCACGCGCCCGGGCAACCTGATGACGTAATTCCTCTAAAATCCGATACGCATCACGTTTGCGCTTTTTCTCAGAGGTCAAGGCAATTTGAAAAGTGGCTTTATTCGTACCCGCGCCGGGTTTAGGATCTAAAATACTGGCGGTTTCCGTACCCACCCGCACTTGCAAAGATTCCAATTCATGTTCAGGGATTTCTAAAATAATTTTTTCCAGTTTCCTAACTTCCCGCAGGGTTGCGTCCAAATGGGTCCCTTGGGGTAATTTGGCAATAACCTGCATGTTTTCAGCACCACCATCGGGCATAAAAACAAATCCGACTCTGGTCCCAAGATAAAGGGAGCCGACCAGCATTAAAATCAGAACAAACAATGTTACATAACGATGTTTTAATGCACCTTTTAAAAAACCCTTATACTTCAATTGAATGCGTCCGAAAAAACCCCGTTCACAGTTCTCATCTTTCTCAATACAGGCATCAGGCTTTTTAGTCGATGCTGCATGCGCAAAGGTATTAAGATAAGTCGGCAAAACAAACATGGCCACAACCCAGGAAGCAAACAAACAAATCAACAGCACCGCAGGTATTGCCCAGATAAATTTGCCAATAATACCGCTCAAAAACAAAATCGGACTAAAAGCCGCACTGATACATAAGAGGGTTACTGTTACCGGCCAAAAAACTTCCGTCACACCTTTTTGAATGGCCTGTACTTTCGGCAGTCCCTGTTCCATATAACGATGACTGTTCTCAGAAACAACAATACCGAAATCAACAATCATACCCAGTACCATCACCATACCAAAGAGACTGACCACATTAATCGTAATATCCATTATGGACATGCCCACAAAGGCCACCATAATGGATATGGGAATACTCATACTCACAATGGATGCCATACGGACACCTAACAGCATCAACAAAATAAGCGCCAACAAGACAAAACCCGTTAATGCATTGGTTAAAACACTTGAAATCCGTTCTTTGGTGAATTCGCTGGTATCTTCAAAAATTTCAACTGCAACCTCGTCTGCATGCAGCGAGGTATAGGTTTTCATTTTTTCTCGAATAGCGTCAACCATTCGAATTTCATCGGCGCTTCTCTTTTTGTAAACATTAACAATGATGGCTTTCCGGCCATTAAACCGCTCATAAATATCCGGATCTTCAAACGTATCCATCACTGTCGCGACATCTTTGAGTCTCACAACAAACCCCAGATCATTCGCCTGGATAACAGTATTTCGTATTTCCGTGATATTTTGAAACTGCCCTTTGGTCCGAAGCACATATTCTTTGTCTCTGATTTTTAGCGCGCCGCCCGGAAGATCAATATTGCGGGATTGCAATTTGTCGGTAATAGTGTTAATCCCTATACGATTGCGCTGCAAAGCTGCGGGATCAACTTCAACCAAGTATTCCCTATCGCGATCACCAAAAATCTCTACGTCCGCCACCCCATCAATTTCATAAAAGAAATTTTCAATATGATCCGCAGCGGATTTAATTTTATGATAAGCCACACCCGGCCGCTTGCCGTATAAAGCCACCTGAATGGCGATGGTCTTATCCAGTTTCAACTCTTTAACCACCGGCGCTTCCGCACGAACAGGAAAATCATTGATGCTGTCAATCGCATCTTTTATATCATCCACTACCTCGTCTTTATCCGACTTATCTTCCAGATAAATGGCAAAAACCGAGACATTTTCAATATTGTATGCTCTTAATTTATCAATCCCATTTACCTCACGCAATTTTTTCTCAATGGGAATTGCGATTAGTTGCTCGATTTCATCAGGCGAGGCCCCGGGATAGATTGTCGTTACGGTTACCATATCAAAATTAACTTCCGGAAAACCTTCCCGATTAATATTAAGTGCGGTGAACACTCCCAAACACACCAACAGAACAACAATCAAATTAACCAATAATTTTTTATGGATTAAATTTCCAATAAGTTTTAGCACGACGGATACTCCTTCATTAATTTCATACTCAATTTTTGCAAATTTCCCTAACGCGATATTCGAACTCCGGCGGGATGCGTCCTGCATCCGGCATTCGCCGTACAAGTTTTTTTCTTTAAAAATAAGTATTCTGACAGGCTTTATCACGCGCTATATTACTTAATTTGGACAAAAATGTTTATAGATCCCTTATTCAGGAATATAGTCATTGGGATCAATTCCAAATGTTTCAAACAATTCGTTCTTCGTCACTATAAATTGCAGTTGTATAGTATTAAATTGAATAAGCGTTTCTAATTCCTGCTGCCTTCCCTGCGTCAAAGCATCCACGCCATTCTTCACCATCGCGGCGTTCAACCGGCCGCGACGAAGCTGATTCATCATGGATTTATAGAAAATTTCCGCTTCGATTCTGGCTTCTTTCGAAATCCGGTATAATTGATAAACAGTCTTCATCTGTTCCACCTGCTCATCAATCTCATCCGCAATCAACCGCTCATATTTTCTAACTGAAATCTCCGCCTGCGTATGCGCAAACCGGGCATTGCGTTCTTTTATGGTCTGCACCGGGTCCCCCAAGGGATACACCAGCGCCAGTTTACCGGCATACCCTACCTGCTCCGCACCCAACATATCCTGCCAGGCGCCGGAAGCATCGGTCTGCTGTCCCATTGTATTGACAGACAACTCTGCGGTCAAACTTGGCAGCGCAAGATTCCCGGCAATTGCCAAATCCCAAGCCGCGTGATCCAGCATGCGCTTCGCACCCAAATAATCAGCCCGCTTGGCATACGCCCGGTCCAAAGCATCCTTTTTATCAATCTCCGGCAGCTCATTCACCAAGACGGCAGCCCCCTCAAGAACGGCGCCATCCGCCAAATTCACTGATCGCAGGAATCCACGCCTGGCATTTTTATAATCCTGTTCCGCAAACATCCATTGTGCTTTTGCGCCTGCTACCAGCACATTATAGTAATGTAGTTCAAACCGATTGGTTGTGCCCAAATTCACATTACGTTCTGTAATATCCCTGACCGATTTGGTTTCTGCATATTGTAGTGCGGCATTGGTGAGTGCCGATTCTTTGAGCACAACATTCCAGTACTCCATGATGACTTTGACTACCACCAATGACAATTGATAGAGAATGACTTCTTTGCGCACAAAACCGGCGTTGGCAATTTGTTTTTGCT
Source organism: bacterium (assembly GCA_021108215.1). Classification (NCBI taxonomy): domain Bacteria; species bacterium. Next base: position 88,508 of record JAIORK010000006.1, read on the forward strand.
CCAGCTGCTCATTAACGCCAAATCCATTTTGCAGCAGCTCCTGCTGCAATGAAACAAATGCAGTTGCACGGGTATAATCAGGATCACCGAAGGATAATCCCGGAATGCTGATAGTCATCGGCAAAAAGGTCGTACTGCTTTTGTCATGCGACACACCCAGCGTCAATTGCGTCCCGGTAACGTATTTTTTCGCCAAAGCGGCAGATGCAGACCAAGTCTTCGAGTCTGTGCCTGTCAAGGAGCTGGTGCTTTCCGGGTATTCCTGGTAAACGCCGCCTGCCGCAACCGAAAAAAAAGGACTGTATTTCTTCTGATACATCCTGAAATTGGAATCCAGCATGGCCAATTCATAGGCTCCGGATAAAAGATCATAATTCGATTCAATCGCCAACCGAATGGCATCACCAATGGATATCCGTTTTCCTGCGATCGTTACTGCGGCTTCTTTCCCAAATTCAATATTACTGGGTTGTGCCTCCAGCCGATGGAAAGGCGCTTGCAGACCTATACTGAATGAAACCATCATTATAATCGTTACTGTTTTTTTATTTAAACCACTCATCTTTTCCTCCAAGAAACCAAATAACTGAAATCCAGCCATTATTTATTAACACTCATACATGTCCAAACTATAAAATACACTGTCTGCTAGTGTAGTGCCTCTTAATTAACAGCACAAACGTCACCCCGGCATGATTGCAGCCGGGGTCCAGAGACTGTGACTTTTTCAAACAAAACCATTGGATTCCGCCCCGGTTAACTACATACCGGGGTGACAAAATGCCGGCTGCGATAGCGTCCCAGAATAGTATTTGATATCTTTCCGGTCGGGAAATGACGATCGAAGCATAAAATCAAATGTACTCATATTTTAAAGACACTACACTAGTGTCGCCCTCAGTGCTTGTTTTTAAAGAAAAACTGATACTGTATCCATACGCCAGAGCCTGATTTGACGATACAGTCCCCTGATGCCCCACTGAAACTCGTGGTGCGTCCACGGGTCCGCCGGACAATTTTTTTTCTTTAAAAGCAAGCATTCTGACTGGTTTTATCACATGTTTCAAGCAAAAATTACCGCCCCTGATCCCGCACGTATGCTATGATGTCTTCCATATTTTTAATTCGAGGTTTTTATATGCATCTTTCTAAAAAAATCCATCTGAGTATTTTTGCCTTCACCGCCCTTTTGGCTGTTTCGCTCTCCCAGGTCAGCAGCATTCTGGTTCGCACTCATCTGGAGATCGGTGAATCAACGATTGTTGCACCCTTTCTTTGGCTGACCTATGTTCAGAATCATGGCGGTATTTTCGGTGCTTTCCAGGGACAAGGATGGGTTTTCGCTCTCATCACCCTTTTTATCTTGGCAGGTCTGGTGATTTATCTGATCAAAGCGACATCTCTGAAATTATATAATTTTATCTGCTTCGGCCTGATCATGGGCGGCGGATTGAGCAATATTCTTGACCGACTGCTCTATGGCGCAGTCATTGATTTTATTGATATCCGTAATATCCCCTATTGGAAATATATTTTCAATACCGCCGATACTTTCATCCATCTGGGTATCTGGCCAATGCTTCTACTGAGCCTGTCCGAGCTCAAACACACGAACCCGGTCGAACCGAAAAACATCCAGACCCCGCCACTACCCTAACCAACACGGCATCAAACTTCAAACATCCCGTTGCATAGCCGTACCGGTGTTTTCCCGGTAAAAATTGAAATCCCGCATCCGGATCGATATCCCGCTTCAGGCGACAGCTGTAAAAGATATTTTTTAAAGAGGTTGAGAATCAAGCTCCGAGGTCAGGCGAAAAGCAATATCCGCATACTGTTTTACATAGTGGTGCAGCATCCATTCGGATTCAACGAAAAAAACCGGGCGTTCATCTTTGTCCAGGGCGATGCGGTTTGCCATGAATCTGCAAAACCCCTCCCACTGGGCGGGATTGTCCGAACTAATCCAGCAGGCCTTATAAAAATCCAGGGTATGAAACCGGCACTCAGCCCCGTATTCGTGTTCCAACCGGTATTGGATGACTTCAAATTGCAGCTGACCCACCGTCCCGACAATCTTACGCCGGCCGTCATCCATCAAAAATAATTGCGCCACCCCTTCATCCGTAAGATGTTTAATCCCCTTCTCCAGCTGCTTGCCTTTCATAGAGGTATTGCTTAACTCCCTGAATATCTCCGGGGAAAAACTGGGAACACCCTGATACTGAAAGCCTTCACCCGCTGTAAGCGTGTCGCCGATTTTAAAATTCCCACGATCATACAGTCCGATGACATCTCCGGGATAAGCTTCATCGATCACATCTTTTTTCTGTCCCAAAAAGCTGGCCGGGTTGGAAAAGCGCAGATCCGTCCCTGATCGCACATGCCGGTAAAATTTGTTCCGCTCAAATTTTCCTGAGCAGACTCTGAAAAAGGCTATCCGGTCACGATGACGCATATCCAGGTTGGCATGAATTTTAAAAACAAACCCGCTAAACGCATCTTCCGTCGGAGCGACAACACGCAGATCGGCAGCCATGGGAGCGGGCCCGGGCGCAATCTCAACAAATGTATCCAACAGTTCCTTCACACCAAAATTATTGAGTGCGCTGCCAAAAAATACCGGCGCCACCTCACCGCTGAGATACTCTTGCTTTTCAAAAGTACCGTAAACCCCGGAAAGCAGCTCCACATCCTCACGCAGCTTGGCAGCCAAACCTCCACCAATTGTATCCCCCAATGTTTCACTGCTCAGCTCAGAAACGGCAACCGTTGCCTCGGACATACTTTGATGCGCACTAAAAATTCTGAGTTTTTTTTCATGCAAACTGTACACACCTTTAAATTCCGCGCCGCGGCTGATGGGCCAGCTCAGCGGCAAAACCTTGAGCGAAATTTTATTTTCAATCTCATCCAGCAAGTCAAAAGGACTGAGGCCCTCGCGATCCAGCTTATTGACAAAAATAATCACCGGAGTTTTCCGCATCCGGCAGACTTTCATCAAATTCTCGGTTTGCTCTTCCACCCCTTTAACACTGTCCACAACCAGAATCACACTATCCACAGCGGTTAGCGTCCGGTAAGTATCTTCAGAAAAATCTTTATGCCCCGGTGTATCCAGTAAATTGATTTTCAAACCGCAATATTCAAAGCTCATCACTGCGGACGCCACGGAGATACCCCGCTGGCGTTCAATTTCCATAAAATCCGACATGGTGGTTTTTTTAATTTTATTGGATTTGACTGCCCCGGCATTTTGAATGGCCCCGGCAAAAAGCAGAAATTTTTCCGTGAGCGTGGTTTTCCCCGCATCCGGATGGCTGATGATGGCAAATGTCTTACGCTTACCGATTTCAGATTCGTAACTCATGATTTCTTTCCTATGTCAAAACACCCTGCGTTTGCAGGATGCTTGAAATATATGCTTCATAATAGTCTATTAGCGCGGAGCAGATTGTACCGTTTTCAGTCTGGTCTGTAAAGTGTCGATCGAACTATTTTTATCCAAATTCAAAAATACGGCAGCCAACTGATTCGCCCTAAGTGCATATTTTTAAAGGAAAAAACGCACCACAAGTTTTGGTAGAACATCAGAATACTTTATCGTCAAATCCGGCTCTAGCGTATGTATACAGCATCAGTTTTCCTTTAAAAATATGCACTTAGGGCGAATAGCAAACAGTATGTTTTATTGTGCTAACTCGAATACGACAAGACAGCCGGAAGGTCTTTTTTAAAAAACATTGCGCGGCAACTGCGAAAACACAGTGATTTTCAAAACCTTTTTCGGTCGGGCAAGTTGTGAAAACGATTTCCGCTTCAATATTTTTTAAAAAAGACCTTCCGGCTGTCCGTCAAACTACGTTTATTTTACAATGATTTTTATCACTCCAAAAGTGTCTCACTCTTGTGTATTACTTAATCCGGACAAGAATGTACTTGTATCCTGTTTTCAAACTCTGTATCATCATTCCTATTCGTAATATCAAGGGGGCGGCATGCGCAAATTACTGGAAGGCATCCTGGATTTCCACGCCAAGCGCGAGGCGGGAAATGATCTTTTATTCAAACACTTAACCGCCCGCCAGCAACCTGACGCGCTTTTCATCACTTGCAGTGACAGCCGGGTGGTGCCCAATCTTCTGGTCTCCACCAATCCGGGAGATCTTTTTGTCATGCGCAATGTGGGTAATGTTGTCCCGGCCTGCTGCGATCACTCCGGTTATTCCAAAACTGACGACTCGGAAATAGCCGCACTCGAATATGCGCTGAATTGTCTCCAGGTAAAAGATATTATTGTCTGCGGCCACTCCAATTGTGGTGCCATCCACGCTATTTATAAGAATTCCACCGTAAAGTCCGCGCCCCATTTAAACTCCTGGCTGAGCCATGCCAAGGATGCGCTGGATACCTTTGAGCATCCGCTCACGTTTGATAAAGACTGGTCCGTCCCGGACCGCATCTCGCAAAAAAATGTCCTTCTCCAAATTGAACATTTAAAAACCTATGATATCGTGCAATCTGCATTGCAAAAAAAACAGACCGCATTGCATGCCTGGTGGTTTGACATCGAAGAAGTGGAAATCTACTCCTTCAACCGTGATGAAAATAAATTCAAGGTTATCAATCCGGCTGAAGCACAGTATATTCTTCAAACGAGCATCTAACTTTCCGGATGAAAACACTCCCCATTTTCCATAAACTGGATGACATTATTCAATTATTCCTAAAAAACGGTCTGCTGCTCCTCACTGCTGAAACCGGCGCAGGCAAAACCACCCTTTTCCCCTGGAAGCTGCTCACACATCCGGATTTTTCTCAAAAAAAAATTATTTTGCTTGAACCACGCCGTCTGGCAGCCCGGGCTGCAGCAGAGCGTATCGCCTCCCTTTTACAGGAATCAGTTGGACAAACAGTAGGCATCCGCACCCGTTTAGAGACCCGCGTAAGCCCGCAAACCCGATTGGAAGTCATCACCGAAGGTGTCCTGACCAGGCTTTTACAGCAAGATCCCGGTTTGAAACTTTATGATACCCTTTTGTTTGATGAATTCCACACCCGCAGTTTGCAAGGTGATTTGGGATTGGCTCTGGCTTGGGAGACGCGAAAACACCATCGCAAGGATTTAAGAATCGCCATCCTTTCAGCAACGTTGCCGGCCAGGGATATTTCTGAAATCTTCCCGGGGTTTCCTCTCATCAGCGTACCGGGTCGTGTACATCCGGTCGAAGTCTTCTACCGGCCGCCGGTGAACACGCATGAAAAACCCTGGGATGCAGCTGCCCGGCTTTGCTCAGAGGCACTACAACAAATCAAGGACAGCGCGCCTGCCACAATTCTATGTTTTTTACCCGGCTTCTTCGAGATGTACAAAACCCAGGCAATTCTAACAGGTAGACACCCTGCCCTACAGAAAGAAATTCACCTTCTGCATGGTCAGATGCCTTCCTCTGAACAGCGACTTGTGCTTGATCCTGATAAAGCCAACACCAACCGCATCATTCTTGCCACCAATGTGGCCGAGACCAGTCTTACGATTCCCGGTGTGAAAGTCGTGGTGGATATCGGTCTGGAACGCCGCGTACGTTTTTTACCGCGTACGGGTATGGATCACTGGGATACCCTCCCCATCAGTCTGGCTTCTGCTGAGCAGCGCAAAGGCCGGGCAGGACGTTTAGGTCCGGGCTTTTGCTTTCGCTGGTGGCATAAAACTGACTTCCGCGAACCCTTCGCACTCCCCGAAATTGCAGAAGCTGATCTGGCCCCTCTGGTGCTGGAAACATCTGCCTGGGGTGCCGCCTCTCCTACCGACCTTACCTGGCTTACGGTCCCTCCGGCAGCCGCCCTTTCCCAGGCAACCGGCTTATTAAAAAAACTCGACCTGCTTGACACGCACGGCCGGATTACCTCCGTGGGCCGATATGCCAATCAATTCCCCATCCATCCCCGTTTGGCCAGAATGATCATGGCTTTCAAGGACACACCGGATATCGAGACTGCTGCTGTATTGGCCGCCTTACTGGAAAGTGATGATTTACTCTCTCGCAAAGATCCTGATTTCCGTGAACGGGTCCAATTGTTCGAGGATTGGTCCCAAGGAAAAGCGCTGCCCCAGCACCGCGGTCAGTTAAAAAAAATTTGGGAAGAATGTCTGCGTATTTTGCGCATCTTGGGCAGACACACTGATCTGCCGCAAAAACTTACGATCAACCTGCATGCGGTGGGCCGGCTCCTTTTAACCGCTTATCCGGATCGATTGGCCAAGCGGACCCGGCTTGATGATCCGGTTACCTCCCGTTGGCTGTTGGCATCCGGCAGAGGCGGGTTGCTCAAAGGCCGGCTCTCACAAGCCGATTATTTGGTGATCACGGATTTGGATGGCGGTGAACAAAATGCCAAAATCTTTTCAGCCGTCCCCATCCCCTACAAAGAACTGCTCACCAGTCCAGTGGTCGCAACCAAAGAAAGCTGGCGCATTGATTGGAAAGGTTGGAAACCCAAAGGCAAATCAGAAATAAAAATCGGCGCCATTGTATTGAAAGGTCAACAAAGCGGCCTGCCTGCTAAAGATATTCTCCAAACTGAAGTTTTAAAAAAAATCAGGTCCAAAGGTTTCTCGCGTCTGCCCTGGAGCACCGGCAGCGAACGATTTTTAGCACGTTGCCGCTTTGTTGAAAAATGGGGCAACCAACCTGACTGGCCTTCTTTTGACGAAGCGACATTGCTTTCCCGAGCCGAGCAATGGCTATTGCCGGTCGGCAACTGGACCGGAAATAATGTCTGGTCGGAACAATCGCTCCTCACCGGATTGAAACGTTATTTGAAACCCGAACAGCAGGAATTCCTCAATCAGTCGGCACCGGAAATCATTCGTCTGGCTGCCGGGTTCAAAAAAACACTGAATTACCAGACAGATGGATTCCCAAAATGTTCTGCGCGCTTGCAGGAGTTTTTCGGATGCCAGACCACACCCACACTATGCAACCAACCCATTGTCCTGGACATCCTCAGCCCGGCCAACCGCACCGTACAGCTAACCCGTGATCTGGAAAGCTTTTGGAAAAAAACCTATCCTGGTATAAAAAAAGAATATGAAGGAAAATACCCAAAACACCACTGGCCGGACAATCCCAAAAATAAAAAATACATCAAGCATCAAAAGTCGTGATATCTCAGTGTTAAAGTATGTCCCGGCTTGTCCGCTTTGATTTCATGTATTCCTCCAAAATTGCCATTCAGATTGTTGCAATGGTTCATCATATATCTTCATGGCTCTTCAGCAGAATCTGTGGGTGAAAGTGTGGATGAATTCGGCATGGCTTGAATAGTCACCTTGTTATTCCCGCAGGTTTTAAGAAATTGTGTCATAATTCAAAAATGTTCGTTTTTGATCGTCTTGCCGGCCCCGGCTTACGACATGCCGGGGTAAACTCCAGCCGGCATCCAGGAACTTTAATTTTAAAGGCTTTTCTGGATACCGGTTTAGAGCATACCGGTATGACGAACAAAAAAACAACTTATGATACAGTCTCTAAAATTTCCGGGACACCATACTTAATTTTACCTTCTGTAAATCAAATTACGTATGATGTCCCGGAAACTTAATTCAGAAAAAACACAGAATTGGTCAATACGATGGTGTCCCGGAAATTTAATTGTCGCTCATCACTTGCTGAATAAAAATCGTCCCTGAATCCCCTAAGTCTGTGTTATCCCGACCAGTTTCAATAAAAACATGGCATTGGTTGTTTTGCTTACACCGGATTTTAACAGATAATCAAAGGTAATGCTTTGATCCCGATACTGCTCTTCAAAATGACCATTTATAAAAGTGTGTTCTTTTTCAGCCAGCTTAGCCAGATCATAATCATGAGTGGTTATCAATCCGAGTGATTTATTCCGCTTCAATATATCCAATACAATCGCGGCGGCATCATGGCGGTCTTTGGAGTTGGTCCCTCTGAATATTTCATCAATTAAAAATAATGTGACCATCTGCCGACCGACAGCTGAAATAATACTTTTTATACGCAACAATTCGGCATAAAAGGTGGAAACATGATTTTCCAGATTGTCATTTTGCCGCATGGAAGTATAAAGATCAAACAAAGAGCACTGGATAGCTGAAGCGCATACAGGTGCTCCGGCGTATGCCAACACCAGGTTGATGCCAACTGTCCTGAGCATAGTGCTTTTGCCTGACATATTGGAACCGGTAATAATCATGATTCGGCGGCGATTATCCAATTCGAGATCATTGCAAATCCGATTATGCTTATGAATTAAGGGATGCCCTATTTGTTCTCCGACAAAAGTAGCGTCTTTTTCTTCCAGCCGGGGGAACGCCCATTCCGGTTGCTCGAATCGAATATTGGCCAAACTTGCAAGGGATTCCACTTGCCCTAAAATTTCAAGCCAGGGCTCAATATGCCGGCAACAGGCTTGTTTCCATTTTTGCAAAGCCAGAACGCAATAAACATCCCAGAAAAACCCTATACCTAAAATCGGTCCTATCATATTATTTTGGAGAACGGCAGACCAGTCGGCAATCTTCCCGAGTTTTTTTATGCTCTGTGAAGCTTTATGACCATCTGAATCGACCAGCCTCTTTTGCATACTTAATAAATATTCGGTTTTAAAATTCTCGGTTTCACAAGCAGTGATTAACAACGAGTAGAGATCGATTTTATCCCGATTTTTATCTATGGAATCCAGTATACGTTTATTTTTTCTGTAATTTATTAAAAACAATATGGATTGCAGGATAATCATCAGGCATAAGAGAGACGGCGTTTTCAACTTAAGTATCCCGTATGTTCCGATCAGTAATGAAAAGAAAGGTAATCCCAGGTAAATATAACTAAGTACTTGATTATACATTTTGGATTCTACGGTTGATATCCAATCCAAAAACTCCCCCGGCTTTTTTTGAGCCTTTGGGATTAACCGCCCTTCTGCCTGAAAATTTTGGCGCCAATCGATTTTTTCAGCAAGTTCCTTTATGGCGGATTGCTTTCTTTTGATTATAGCGGTATCCTTCACCGGATTCAGCAAAACCTCTTTTAAAGTCTGTCTGCCAAAATAAGTGTTGGTTGAATTAATCCATTGGAAAATCGAATAATGACCAAAAATATCCAAATCAAACGAATACTGATGTTGATAGTCTACAAATTCATTGCCAACATCTTCAGTTTGCGTCCAAGTTCCTTCCAGACGTCTTACTCCTGTTTCGTTAATATAAAGAAGTTGCCGGTGTTTTTGAAGGGCACGGTCGTTTCCGGAATGAAGTACTACTAAACAAATAAACAAAATTAATCCCGACACCCCCATCCCCAAGCTTGCAAAATACCAGGTGTTTTCCCAAAACAACACGGTGATGATCACAGAACCCAAAAAAACAATTCCTCTTAACCAACTCAATAGATTGTTTGTTTTTTTATTTTTTTTCAGTTTTTTTTTATACCTGGATTGGTTTCGTAAATAATGACTTTTGGGGTCGGTATTTCGCAGCACTATAAACTCCTTGTTTTGTCATTCCCAAATACCTGCCTGTTTTAGAGCCAAGTACCAACTTGATTTAACCTTGACTAATGGGGAATTTTTTATTGTATTATCGCTATTTTGCCTTTTCGTTCCTGACCATTAGAGGTGATGATATAAATATAAACACCTGATGCCACATGCCATCCTTGCTCATTCTTCAAATCCCAGCGAATCCAGCGTAGATTACTGTTTTTATACAGGGTCTTTACCAAACTCCCGGTAATAGTATACACACGAATTTCGGCCTCCATTGGCATGCGATCAAAACTGATCTCCTTTTCAGGTTTGATATCCAACCGATAGGGATTTGGATAGACAACTACACTGTCCAAATCATCAGGTATAATATATTCCGGCGTCCGGGTTGATGTTGTTGTAATAGTAGACGTTGCTGTAACAGTCAATGTAACTGTAATGGTTGCTGTCAGAGTAATAGTGGGTGTGTAAGTAAAGGTCAGTGTATGCGATGGTGTTGGTGAAGCAGTTGCTGTCTCGGTTACGGTACTTGTTGGTGTTGCAGTAGGTGTCACAGTAGGTGTATGAATCGGTGTTACAGTTGAAGTCATGGTAATTGACGGTGTTGCTGTAACTGTTGCCGAATGTGTCAGTGTTGCTGATTCGGTTGCAGTCAGCGTGACTGTTGGTGTTGCTGTCATAGTCGGTGAATGAGTTGGTGTTGAAGTTAATGTCACTGTCGGTGTATGGGTTGGTGTGCCTGGCACTGTATCATTTTCATCTGCACCGGCACACCAGTTCACTGTTCTTGTTTCCAAATCAATATCATCACTTATGGAAAGTACCGGATCACTGGATAAATCAACACCCCAATTTTTGGCTGCTGTATCATCATCAGCCAAGTGAAAATCATCACCGCCTTCATTTTCAAAAAGAACCGTTGTGCTGAGCTTGGTATTCGTACCCGGTGCATCTGTGTCACTGGAAATATTATAATCAGAAGCACTATCAAAAGTATCGCGATAACAATTAGGCGCGACAGAACCCTGAACAATATTATTCTTAGCAATAAACGGATCATTACCTGTTCGGATACCAATCGAACAATTCTGAATAGTATTATTATAACCATAGACAGTAAAACCGGCATCATCCAAACGAATGCCATGTCCATTATTAGCATCCAAAAAATCGTAGATAATATTATTCCAGATATATACTGTTCCAGTATCAGCACCTATAATGTAAATACCATTATTATTATCATTATTTGATGAACTATAGCCACGCAAAATACAATGGGATACACGGATATCAGTACCTGTCCCGGTCGAACCGTTAATATACACTGTTGATTCATTATTGCCATTGGTAACATCAGTATAAATCTGCAAGCCCTCCAGCCGGATAAAACCATCTTGCAAGGTTATGCCGTCATCATAGCTTTCAATAATATGATAAGCAGAAGTATTCCACACTCCACTATGCCGTTGACTGGTCCCAACTTCTGTTGTCAGATAAGGAGTATAAATTTTCAAATAATAAACAGCACTTAATCCCCATCCATCCCAGGTAATATTCCCTACATCGGCTGTGGTTCCATTAGAGTAACAGGCTATATGCATAACCTCTTTATTGGTTACACAATCTCTATTACCTACATCAAAATTTTCAACTGTATTATTAATGCCGGTATTTTCTATTCCTGCTTCTGCATTAAAAAGGGATGTATACGCACGAAAAACAGCCCAATTCTGATCAGCAGTAGTTGCCGTTGGAACAGCGCCTGTAGCTGTTCGTACTGTGTAGACTGTATTAGATGTTCTGGCATGAATAAAAGCAATGGCATCAACATTATTATCCCCGGTAGAATCATACTGAAGCGCATCACCCACCCCAACAATATCATGAAGTGCGCTGCTAAAAGTAGCTGTGGTTCCTGCAATCGTTAGTGTGGTGGTGAAACTACCCGACTCCAAAGCACCGGTGGTACCTGGACCTACAGATCGATAACGATCAGAAACGCCACTTATTTCATTACCTACATTATAAAAAGCCGCCGGACTGCTTTGATTATTATGACACGTTGCCATCCAACCGGCAGAACGAACAATTGTACTAAGCCGAATTTCATCAAGTTGGCCTGTAAAGTCATACGTGCCATTTCCCTGGCGACCAATAGTGACGGCTTCTGTCCCTGATACCAAAGCATTTACTGCGGCTGAACCTGTTGCATTACCGTCAAAAAAAGCACTTGCTGTTGTATTATTAATGGTTCCGGTGACAAGATGCCAATTGGTTGTAAAGTCACCAATGTCAAAATTCTGCCAGCTTAAACCGCTACTAGCCACATCAATATCATTACCCATCGGATACAGCTCTAAATAATAACCCGTTCCATCATCCCAGGCATTTTTCTTAGTCACAATAACATCATATTCCATCAGTTCATCATTTGCCAAATTAATCCAGGCAGACATGGTCAGTGTCCCGGTTATTTGAAGCGTACTATGATTGGCGACTGTGATGTAATCACTAACACCGTCAAAATTCAAAGCATTACCAATTTGACCACCAACTGAATTACCCGCCATACTGGTTGATGTTCCGGCATTAGGATTCGCCGTACTCTCAGCAATATCTCCAGCACCACCTGTTGGTGTATCATGCATATGCCATACAGCAACAAAACTATTGCTCCATGTATCTGTGCTATTAGGTTCATTGGCACCAGCATATCCATAATACATATAGATAACCGTATCTGTTGCATCAGCCAGATTGGTTTTTACCCATGCCTCCAGTTCCTGACTACCACTGCTAAAATGCACAATCTCCCGGCTTAGCTTGGCATCTTCCGCGCTATTCGTAAAAATAATATCCATATTTGAAATTGTTGATTTTGCGACATGGTTAAAAAAGGCTGTATCCAGATCAGCTTGGGTAATGAGTACGGGAAAATCAGTCTGCGCTCCTGAAACCTGTCCATTTTGAATGGTAATTTGTTGTTTGTATTGAAAATTAGTATCAAACCAAGCAGCCCAGGTTATTGATGTGGTGGTAGAAAAAAAAACCAGGCATACTCCAAACCAAAAGGTTTTCCGCAGCATATTCAGCTCCCATGAATTACTAAAAAAAATCATGGTTTAAGAATATCATATAAAATAAGGGTTCACAATAACCCGTGTAATTATCATTATGTGTTTTTCGGCATTCAAATTATCTGATGATGCAGGAAAGCATGATCTGTATTTATTCTCATCATATGATTCTAAGCACTCATAATCATTGTGTACGCGAAGTCACACTGAATGCGACCAGAAAAAAACCGAAGTGCACCAGCACAATGGTTGCGCCGGAAGGAAAGTCAAATAAATAAGAAATAAAAATGCCTAAAATCACCGATAAGATTGCGGTCAAACCTGCAATCACCAGCGCTCCTTTGAACCCGCGTGCCAGCCGAAGCGCTGTGACCGTCGGAAAAATAATCATACTTGAAACCAGCATGGTACCGACAATTTTTATACTGAGCACGACCGTCATGGCCGTCAATAAAATCAGGATCCGGTTGATCCGATGTGTCCGGACACCGGAAACCCGTGCAAACGATTCATCAAATGTCACCGCGAACAATTCATTGTAAAACAAAAGGATAAGACTGATCACGACCAAGGAGAGCACTACAGAAAGAAACATTTCCGGCTTGCTTACTGCCAGAATATTACCAAAAAGATACCCAAACAAATCAACATTGAACCCGCCCGCCATACTTGCAATGATCACCCCGATTGCAACCCCGATTGAAGACACCATGCCGATGGCTGTATCGCCATGAACGTTCTTCTCCGCCAACCGTAAAATCCATAAAGATGCCAGCATGACCAGGGGAATGGAGATATAAATAGGATAGACACCCAACAACAATCCAATCGCCACTGTTGCAAAACTAATATGGGCCAGTCCATCCCCGATCAAGGCGAATCGTTTCAGCACCAGGAAAACACCTAAAGAACTACAGGACAAAGCCACAAAGCAACCGGCAATTAAGGCACGCTGAATAAAAAGATACCCCAGCGCCTCAGACAGTTGTGCAAAAAAACCGGTTTCCATTTATATGTCCTTTCCCGGATCAATAACCTGATGGTCATGCTGATGACAAATGTGGTGTTGGGCGCGACTGCCAAAGTAAAGACCCATTTTAGGGTCTTTGCAAAACCCTGCAAAAGTATCGAAAAAAATTATTCTGCGGTCGAGATAAAGCATTTTTTTTGCGTACTCGCCCACCGAACCCAGGTCATGCGAAACCAGCAAAATCGTCATATTTTTTTCTTCATTTATTTTTTTCAGCGCCTCATAAAAACCTTCGCGGGTTTCAGGATCAAGCGCAGAAGTCGGTTCATCCAAAATAAGCACCTGGGGTGAAGCAACCATGGCCCGGGCCAACAAAACCCGTTGCTGTTGACCTCCGGAAAGTTTCCCAATCAGACGTTTTCTCAAACCCGAAATACCCAGCATTTCCAAAACCCGCACCACTGTCTCCTGATCAGCTTTGGAATAACGCTTGGGAAAGCGTTTGGCGGCAAGCAAGCCGGTAAAAACCACCTCCTCAACCTGAGCTGGAAAATGCGGATCTGTAAAGGCGCGGAGTTGGGGAAGATAACCGATCTTGGCCCAGTCCTGAAAATCCTGCAGACGTGTGCCGAATAAAAAAACATTTCCCCGGACCGCAGGCACCAGATTGAGCAAACACTTCATAAGCGTACTCTTCCCCGATCCGTTGGGCCCCACAATCCCAATATAGTCCCCGGCTTGAACTGAAAAAGTGATGTCAGATAATACGCTATACTGTTCATAGCTCACTTCCACATTTTGAACCGTAATGACTGAGTTCATTGGCCACCCAGACCTTTTTTCAAATTTTTCAGGTTGCGCTGCATAATGTCCACATAGGTAATCCCTGATACCATCTCCTGCTTGGTTACATTATGCGCTCCATGCAGCAGCAGCATTTCAGCCCCGGTCTCTTCCGTAATAATGCGGGCAATCTTAGGCTCAATCAATTCCTCGATGAAAATATAGTGTATCTGATGTTTCTTCATTGCTTTGATAAGTGTGACCATCTGTTTGGGCGTCGGTTCGCTGTCCGGAGAAAAACCGCGAAACGCTGTCATGTATTCCAATCCGTACCGTTTTGTCATGTATCCAAAAACAAAATGACCGCCATGCACAATCATTTTCCGGGGACATTGTGCCAAGGTTTCCCGGTATCGTGTATCCAGTTGCCGAAGCGTCTGCTTAAAGGCTTCTGCATTTTTCATATAAAACGACTGATTTTTTCCATCGACCCGAACAAGCCCGGCCAACACAGCATCCGTCATCTGCTGTGCATATATAAAATCAACCCAAATATGCGGATCCACACTTTTTCCCCGATGGCGACGACCCTGTTTATCATGACCGGCTTGCGATTCATCCGGCCGGACTACCTGTTCAATTCCCTGGCTGGCGTTGACAACCACGATTTGCTTATTAACAATTCCGGCGACCACATCCGCCGCCCAGGGTTCCATAGCCGCGCCGGTGTACACAAATACCTCCGCTTGGTTGATACGGACAATATCCCGGGGAGTGGGTTCATAGCTGTGTGCTTCCACACCCGGCGGCATCAATAGTATAACATCAACCTTTTCTTTACCGACCTGGCGTACAAAATCGAACAGCGGAAAAAGCGTTGTTATCACTTTGACTTTTTTCTGTTCGGCATTCCCCAACCCCGGCATTACCGGCACCAGCAACAGTATCGCTATGATAATTTTAATGCAAAATCTCATTGGGCCCCTCCCCGGATATGCATGGACTGACAAATCTTACATTCAAAAACATCATGCATTTTTTCGAATTTTTTCCAGTGTTTGCGTTGATGTTCGGTCAGCATCCCGGTTCCCCGGCACATCGGGCAAGTACTTCGGGATGCCGCCAAAACAGCGGAACGGATAAATGCGGATTTATTAGGAAGTGTATCCAGCAGCATTTTCAAGTCATGATCCACTTTAAAGGTCATAATCCGGTTATTTTTAATTGCCATATACCACCCCCGTCAGTAATTAGTATTACTTTTTAATACATCACGGCGGTGTTTCTGTCAATGGTATTCAATTACCCATCACTTGTTGGCAGGCATTTAATACTCCGATTTTCAACTCCGGTATCAAAGACACAATTGTTCTCCCTTCAAGCTGTTATTTTACACAATTTCCAACCACTGGTATTTTGCTGCGTATCCCAATACCGGGCATACAAGCCGTTATTATTAAGCAATTCGGAATGTTTCCCCTCTTCTATAATATGTCCGTTTTCCAGTACTATAATTTTATCGGCATTACGAATGGTCTGGAGTTTATGGGCAATCACCAGCACTGTTTTCTCTTTTACCAGTTCAGCCATAGCCTGCTGTATATAAATTTCATTTTCCGGATCCAGCGAAGCAGTGGCTTCATCCAGCAATACGATAGGAGCATCTTTAAGCAAGGCACGCGCAATTGAGATACGTTGTTTTTGTCCGCCCGAGAGATGCGAGCCCCCTTCACCCACTTTTGTATTAATTCCCTGTGGCAAAACATCCAAAAATTCTTTAACCTGGGCTTTTTCCGCTGCCTGCATAATATCCGCTTCAGTGGCATCGGGTTTTCCGATTTTTATATTATTGTAAACAGTATCATCAAAAAGATATACATCCTGAAAAACCTGACTAATAAGACTATAAACCGTTGAAGGAGACATTTCTTTTACATCTTCGTTGCCAATAGTTACGCTGCCTTTTTGAACATCCCAAAACCGCGCCACCAGATTGGCGATCGTTGTTTTTCCTGAGCCCGATGCCCCGACCAGGGCAGTAAGTCCTTTTTCCGGAACAGTAAAACTTACATCTTTTAAAATTTCCCGGTCAATATAGGAAAAAGTCACATTTTTAAACTCTATATTATATTTCTCCGGTTTAATATCTTTTCCCACCGCCTGCAAAGGAGATTTCATTAATTGAATGATTCTTTTCACACTAACACTCATATAACGCAACAAGGCATAATCAACCATCAGAAGTTTAAGCGGCTCAAATAATCTGTAGCCTACAATTAAAAATGCAATAAAAACCGGAATTGTCATGGTGGCGCCGTTAATTCTTCCGATTCCCAGGTAAACCATAAGCAGGAAAAAAAGTTCAAAAACTACAAACGAGGTTATAACAAACGGGCCGGGAATAACTTCAAGTTTTATACTGTTTTTTCTAAGCTCATTAAATGCCTGCTTTAATATGGAAAACCGGTCGCCGGTCCGGTTAAACGCTTTTAAATGCCGTATTCCCTGGATATATTCTATAAACCGGCTGCTGGTTTCATTACGTGAGGCTATATGTTTTTGGCCGGGCTTTTGCATTACTTTACCGGCAATAATGACAAATAAAAATGCCAGCGGTATTGCCAAAACCATTAGCAGCGCCAATTCCCAGCTTAATACCAAAAGAAAAAGCGACAGAAAAAATGTTCCGAATATTGCTCCAAATATCTCCTGATTCGTATGCGAAAATATTATTTCAAAATTGCTTACATCCTGCAGTACCACTGACGCCAAATCTCCCGGGTCACGCCGCTTATAAAAACCCAGCGAGAGTTTTTGCAGATGGTCTCCCAGTATTATCCGTAGCTTTGAGGTCATGGTGTGAATAACCTGGTTCGTATTCAGCATGACCCGGCGAGCTATCCACAATTGCCCGACAAACATTATTGCCATTACAATAATTTGTGTCCAAATCTTTTGTATGTTGGGATCGTCTTTAAACAATTCCCAAATCACGATCAAAAGTATTCCAGTGGGCGCTGCCAGAAACATGCCATGCAAAAACTCACCCCAGGCAATTTTACTAATCCTGGTATCGGTTATTTTAAAAAAATATAATATGTTTTTTAACATGACGATACTGCCTCCTGATTAATGATTTCAAATTCTTTTGCACGGGTATGTGCGTTCCACATCCTGGTATAGAGCTCGCTCTTTTTCAGCAATTGGGAGTATGTGCCTATAGCTGCCACTTCTCCCTTATCCAACACTACGATTTGTTCAACATTAGCAATTGTGGAAAGCCGGTGCGCAATGATTATCACGGTTTTATTTTGAATCAGCTCGCTGAATGCTTCCATGATTAAATGTTCGTTTTCCGGATCACTAAAAGCAGTTGCCTCATCCAGAATCAGTACTGGCGCATTTTTCAAAACCACTCTTGCCAGTTGAATCCGCTGCTGCTCGCCGCCGCTAAGATGAACACCTTTATCTCCAAAATGCGTAGCATAGCTTTCCGGCAGTTTCATAATAAATTCATGACAACGGGCTTTTTTGGCGGCTGCCATAACCTCGTCTTTGGTTTTATCCATTCCCATAAGAATGTTGTCATATATACTCTGATAAAACATCATATTATCCTGAAATACAAATCCGACATTCTGCATCAGGCTGCCAATATCCAGATCATTAATATTAATCCCGCCCAGGGTTATGCTTCCGGATTTCACGTCATAAAAGCGCGCTACCAGTTGTCCGGCAGTAGATTTCCCGGAACCCGAAGGCCCTACCAATGCGGTTATACTGCCCGGGGGAACTTTAAAACTCACATCTTTTAAAACTTTAATTTCTTCAGTATAGGAAAAATTAACCTGATTGAATTCCAGCGTAAAATTTTCGGGGTTTGCTTTTGTTCCGTTTTTTTGTTCTTTTATTTCAAATAATATTTCATCCATTCGTTTCACACCATGGCTTATCATAACAATCTGTGTGCTAAGTGAAACCAGCGCGAATACCGGACGTATATAGCCTGCGCCTAAAATCAAAAACAGGAAAAACACAGACAAACTAAGACCGGCTTTAAAATAAAGATACAAACCAAAGGCTAATACCGGAAGCAGAGCATTGGTTAAAAAACTCATCAGCATTCCCCAAACCGGTGCTGATATTTTCGCCCACTTTTTTACATATAAATCAAATTCATTTACAGTTCCGCTATATCGGGTAAAGGCAGCGGCCGATTGTCCAAATATTTTCATAACCGGCATAGCGCGTACAAATTCCACAATCCCGGCATTCATGTCTTCCAGTGAATCATGATACTTTTTCATGGTTTTCTTTGATCTTTCCGTTCCCATCATCATTGAAACCGCAAATACCAAAATGATCAAAGGGACAAAACTAATCAAGGCTAATCGCCAGTCGGCAATAAAAAGGTAGGTAAGCATAATCACCGGCAGTGCAACGGCTTTTACCATATCCGGTATGCCGTGGGCGATAAAGGTTTCAATCCGTTCAACATCATCGGATAATATTTTCTTTAATGCTCCTGAGCTGCGCGTGCTGACATATCCCATGGGCAGCTTCCCCAGTTTTTCAGCAATCTTCACACGCAATTCATACAGTATATTAAAAGCCGCTATATGCGATGCCATTCCCGCAGCAAACATCAGTAAAAATGATATGGCAATAGCAACACCCGCCCACATCAAATATGTTCCGATATTCGGATTTGCCACCTGTCCGCCTAAAAGTTCTTTTAGTATATAAAAAATCAGTACATAAGGAATCATGGTAAGCACAGCATGAAAGGTCACTGTTATTCCGGATACTATCAGCAATCCTTTTCTGTCTCCCGCTATTTCCAGCAAACGGGCTATCCCTGATTTCGGTTTTTTTTGTTTCATTATTCATTCTCCCTCAAAAAAATTAAAATATACCGCGGTACTTGTTTCATATACTTGCGATACGATTCTCCATAGGTTTTTATACAATATACTTCTTCAGCTTTAATCATTTGGTGAGTAAAGGCTAAATATACTCCGGTTATAATCAGCATAATCCACGAAGCAGCCGCTATGGAAATACCAACAAGAATAAAACTACTGAAAAAATAGAGAGGATTACGCGATACTTTATACAGCCCTTGTGTGATGGCTTTATTCAAAGGAGCCTTGGCGTAATTAATATTGGCAATAGTATAGAATACAAATCCTATAATACTGATAAGCAGACCAACATAAAACCCCATAGAGCCTGTTTGTAAAGGCACCCAGACGGAATATATAAACAGCCCATACCAAAAAATAAAGGACATGATCATCAGATTTTTTTCTCTTTTCCCAAACCATGACGTATCCACGGCACGTTTCGCGCCTTTTTCGTTTATTAATAGCGGGAAAATCATCATAAAAACATTAAACAAAAGCACAGGTATCCAGGCATTCAATAAACCAATTTTTAATTCAGGCAGAAAAGACACAATTCCCCTCCTTTTCTTACTCCTTCATCTTTTGAATTCCAACCTTACTTTTTCAGCGTTTCGGGAAATTTATATCCTTCAGTCTCACTAATTTCAAAAACACCCTCTGGTTTTGTCAGCAGCACTTTTTTGACTAATGCCTGTATTTCCGCCCGCTTTTCCTCCTGCTCTTTTTGCGAAACTTGATTGTCTTTGGCTGACATTTTTTTAAAATAACTCCCAAATTCTTTCTGTTGTTCGGAAGACATTAGCTTAAATTTATTAAAAACCGCTTTCACCATTTTTCCGTTATCTTTACGTTGAAATATCAAGACCAGCTTTCCCGGCGAAGCGGGTTTTAAGGCTTCATCAACCGCCAGATCACCTTTATTTATCTTCCCCCTTCCATAAAAAGAGCGCGCGCCCGTTATATGAGAAGCAACATCGAGCAGACAATTAGGCGCCATACCGGCAACCCGAACATTCCCCCTCACGGGCGTGCTGTCCGGATAAAGTAGAGCAAGCGCTTTTTTGGTAAGCATAAAACCAGCGGCAATTCCCGGACAAACATGTCCGGTATATACGGCAACATCCGTCACTTTAATGACAAGCGCAGCTTTTCCCTCAGGCATCGAACCCACCAGACTAATCAACGGATCAATCACCTCAATAACCGGCGCTTGTTCATAAAATGGCTGCCAGTGATTACCTGACGCCAGCGCCGCCTCTCCCATACTTAAAAAAACCATTACCCCTAAAATTCCCTGCAATATTCTCCTCAACATTATTTCCACCTCTCTCTGGTAATATATTAGCGGATCGGCAATTAAGCTTACCTCACTGCCTTTATCCACATCATGCTTCCCTTTCCTTGCCAAACGGCTTGGTCCACACAATCAGCACCGGGGTGACCAGATAATCCGTAAACAAAGCCGCAAAAATCGCCACAATGGTATAAAGTCCGATGTTAGAATACATTTTGTCCATAGAGGTTAAATACGCCGCAAATCCCAGTCCCAGAATTAAGGTGGTCATAAACAGCGCTTTACCTACGGTCCGGAAGGTTTCCCGTATGGCATCCCGGTAATTTCCCCTTCTAAAAAATTCCAACTTGCAATGATTAATAAAATGAATGGTATCATCCACTGCCAGGCCGATAATCATGGGTCCGATTATCATGGTCATCATATCCAGCGGGGTTTCAAGGAAACCCATCAGACCGCCGGCAAAAAGAGCAGGCACAGCATTCGGTATCATGCCGATTAATCCGGTTTTCAGGCTGGCAAACACAATTATCATGAGAAGCGTTATAACTATTATGGCTATTCCCAGCGAACGAATCTGTCCCTTGGTTATATAAAGCGACATTACGGAATACTGGACTGCCACGCCTACTACTCCGGATTTCGCGTCAGTAAAAAGTTCCTGCGTCCGTTTCCCAATGTAATCCCACTGTTTTTCAAACTCTTTAGCCTCAAAATCACCTACATCCGCGCTTATCCGAAGAGTAGTATAGTCATAATCAACCCAATTTTCAGCCTCGGTTCCTCCGGAATTTTCGTACAAGAGCAGAAGCTGGGCTATGAGATTCTTATCATCAGGAATACGGTAATACTCAGGATCATCGTTGTGCATAACCTGATTCAGATCTTTTACAATATCCGCCAGAGAGGAAGCTCTTTTTACGCATGGTAATTTGCCGATCTCAGTTGTAAACACATCCAGGTTTTTCAGGATTTCCGGATCTTTGGCCCTATTTTCTTCCTGAAATTTAAGGATAACATCGTAAGACCACATAGCGCCCACTTTGGTATGATTAATATGCCAAAGATCAGCTCTGAACGGCACTTTTATCCCCATTTTTTTCATGCTCATATCAACTTCCAGTTTAGTAATCCCGGCAATCAGCGCAATCACAATCAGCGAAAAAATCACAATAATTTTCCTGGGATTAGCCAAAACCCAATCACTTAGTTTCATAAAACCCTGTTCAGCCCAACCGCCGCCTCTGGCAATAAACTCCGGATGCGGGTCCTTGTTTTTTCCAAAAGAAAGCAACGCGGGCGTAACCAGCATAACGATAATATAAGCGGCGATTACGCTGCATCCGGCTACAATCCCCATCCAGCGAACAGTCCTGATGGAAACAGCCAAAAAGGAAAAAAGCGCGGCAATCGTAGTAGCAGCCGTAAAAAAGATAGGCCAGCCGGTATGCTCTATGGCATGACAGATTGATTCTATTCTTTTCCCGGTAGCCAGAAATCTTTGTTTGAAAAAGTTGAAGACATGAACCGAGTAGCCCACGGAAACCGCCAGGGTCAGCAGCATCGGAACAATCATAACCGTATTATCAATCTTAATCCCCAGCCATCCCATGGCGCCGAAGACCCAAAGAAAGGAACTAACCGCAGTAAACAAGGGAACCACCACGCCTCTTAACGAACGTAGAAACAGGATAAGCGCAATCGTGATAATCAAAATGGACATCCCAAATATCCGGCCTGCCTCTTGGCTGTAAAAACCTCTCTTTTGGTAATTCAGCACCGGCATGCCGCTGGCCATGAGATTAAATTTCCTGTATTTATCCTGCGCAACAATTTCACACACTGTTCTTCCCACTACCAACTGGGGATAGTCTTTCATGCTGGTTTTACCGTTTTCCGGATAATTATTAAGCCGTAAAAGAATCCAGGCCTGTTTACCGTCATCTGAGAAAAGCCGGTTCACAAAAAGTGGTTTGGAAAACGCCCGTTGCTTTATTTTTGCGATTTTTTCCGGATCATCCGGGATCTCATCCGGCACAATATTGCCCACCACAAAACCATCATCCGTCCCTTGGGTAAAATCAAGGTCGGTTATAGACGTTAATTTGTCCGCATAAGGAACTTTGGCTTTAAGTTCTTGGCCGAGTTCCCGCATCATCTGCAAAACATCCGGCGAAAAAACATCCTCCGCCTCTACCAACACAGCTGCGTATTCACTATTCCCGAATATTTCTTCAAACTCTTGCTTGGCAATCACCAGCGGATCATCCGCCAAAAACCAGCTCTCATTTGACAGGTCCATCTTGATTTGCTTCATGCCCACCACTGCCCCCACATCCAGAACAATTAGACCGACTATGATCAGCCAGCGAAATTTAATTGCTGTTTTGGCCGCCCGGCTGAACCATTGGTTAATTCTTTCAAGTTTTTTAGTCATTTTTTATTTCCTCCTGTTGTTAGTCTTGTCTAACACTTATTTCAAATTTTTTTATCAAAAACTATATTTACACTGCACCCAGCCGTGATCATTTTTATCTATTTGCGCCATATAGCCGCTTTTTCCAAAAATACCATTCACTCCCAGCGCCACATGTAACGCATCGGTCAAAGCATAATCCGCATATATTTGAATATAACCTTCTTCAAATTCCAGACCACAAAAACCACTTACGCTTATTTCCAATAATTGATCGATTAGTTTTTTGGATAAGCTGAGTGTTACCATCCAATCCTGTTCCTCTTTCTCCAGCGCATTATTAAAATTTAGTATCCACTCATTAACTATTTGACTGCTGATTGCCCAATCATTTCCCGGCGACCAATCAACACCCAGCAGTGTTTTCAAACAATGATGGGTATAAACCGTCTCATCCGTCATCACCTTCCCCAATAGCGGTTCATTAATAAAAAAACCGCTTTCAAAACGCCAGACCAGATTCCCCCAGGGCTTGGCAGCATCCAGTCCTGTCATTTGCCGGCGATAAAATTCCGGTATAACACTTATCTGCAATGGATCCCCGGTTTGCGTAATGCTCCTGTGCTGTAGCGGTTCATCCTGCCAGCCGTAATACCCATACCAGGAAGCATCCATCCAGCTTGTGTTCATGGTAACCCTAAGACCCAGTTCGCTGTTTTCGACCTTGTTTTCAGGTGGGATGGAATCAAGCAGTTGTAATTGAATCGTATCAGGTACCTTCATCCGGCAGGCCCATTGCGAGCCAGGCTCAGGCAGTATGGAAGGAGTAAAACCAGATATCCATATTCCTGCTATACGAATAAACTCAAAATGTTTCTGAATTTTTACAGCATCAACAGCCATACGCATGTCAGCAAACTCTCTGGTTATAAAATCCGACTGATCTTTGGGCGAGATAATATCGGTTATAATTAAACCATCAGCTTTGCCCCATATAATAATTTGGCGGCCAATACGTATATCCCACTCGTCTTCCAGATAATCCATATAGGCTTCGCGTATTTGAATCGTACTTTTTTCATCTGACAACCTATCCTGCCGGGCATTCAAACGAACCGTCATCTCAGCCTGCTGTTCACGTATGGTTGTTTCCAGCCGCAGCCCGGTTTTTGATGCCAGCCAGGAATAATCATCATGAAGAATCACGGCATGATAACTTTCTAAATACCCTTTGCACTCCGCATCCCATGCGTTGCCGCTGTTGGCAACCGCCAGACAAAACAGCAGCATAACCGTTTTCTTTATATCTCCCCGGTTCATCTGATGCGCCCTCTTTCCAGCGTGTTGATTCGGAAAAGCGAATCCTTTAAGTCCTGATTATATTGCACATCGGAAAATTCCAGAATAGTGCTGTGCTTTCTTACTTTATTTTCCATCTTCATTTTCATAATAGTCCAGAAGCCATCAACCTGCTTTATTTCCAGAATATGCAGTGTTTTTAAAAGCCTTCCCTGGCGGCCGTAGTACTCCACATAGATTGGCATGAGATTATCCTTATTGATCCAGCTTATTTTTTTGGAATACATATAATCCTTGTCTTTTGAAACAGCCTGCAAAACCCAGCATTTATTTCCTTCTCTTTCTTCTTCTTTTAATAACTGAAAGATATCTTCATCAATATTACGATTACCCATATCATCATAGGTAAAATCCGATCCCATAAAATAATCATTTTTACCGGCTCCTGATATACGTCTGGTTTTCCGCAAAGCCGGCATATAAAGCCATTTATCATCATCTTTTTTGGGATCATCATAATCAAATTGTAAAAACCCGGTTCCCTTCACATCAGCCGGCGCTTTAAAAACCATAATGCTTTTGGAATCCCGGCCATATTCTTTTGAATAAGAAATAATCTCCCGAATCCGCTTACGCCCTCTTTTATTTACCAAAGTCATGGTCAGATTATTTTTACGCTCATCACCGTCCGGCCGGTTGTCAACCGCAATTGCAATATCACGCCCGGTTAACACGCTGTTTTCCGCAGCATAAACCATCTGCCCTCCGACCACAATGACTGCAATTACTCCTGTTAAAAATATTATTCTTTTCATTCGTTTTTCCTCCTGGTTGTTAGTCTTGTCTAACTTTAGAATCATAAAAAAAACGTTCATCAATACTCCGAACATCTGGTTATTACTTGTTTTTATTTGTCTTCTTTTTTAACGTTCTTTCCTGATTCTTTATCAAGGCCGCATATCCATAATATGAAAACTTAATAACCTGTTCAGCGCACCTTTGCATCTCTGCATAACCGACATTATGCATCAGCATTTCTACAATAGTATTCACATAAAAAGCGCTGGTATTATGAACGAAAAATTTTGAAAACTTAGTTGTTATTGCCCGGCTTTCTGATTTCCTCAACCGCTCCAGATAAGCAACACAAATATCGGTATATTCATCAATTACATAATCTTTAAAATCATGCAACCGCGATCCTTCCGCGCTAAATGCTAAAAGCTTCAGATCATCCCGATAACACTCAACGAATTTCATTACTTTTTCCGTCATTACGCTATTCTGTTGATAACTCACCATCAGCTTTCCCGGAGGAGGAGACTCATTTTGTATATTGCGCAACGCCTGTTTGATTTTAGTGACCGTCGGCTTCAGGACTTCCGTAAACAACATATCTTTATTCTTAAAGTATGTGTATACATTACTCAATGAACAGCCCGCATTTTTAGCAATTACACGCAGCTTGGCGTCTCTGAAACCATTTTTGCTAAACTCCCGCCTGGCCGCATTCAGGACATTTTGCCTTACTGCTTCTTTTGTAATCTGCACTTACATCATCTCCCTGCAATACCGTTCATTGTTCGTTATTAATTATAGCATTTGTTGCTGCGTTGTCAATTATTTTATTTGCCTTGACGGAAGCTATCCGTTACGCCTTGACATAAGTTTTTCTTGTCTATTGAAATAGCGCATGATAATATCTCGGAAAATCAATAGAATTACCTGGAGGTTCAAATTATGAAAAGATTTGGGAAAATCGGAGCAGGTATTATTTTCGGAGTTATTTTCGGCATTGTTGATATAACACCTATGATCTTTATGAAAATGACCTGGGATACATTGCTGTCCGCATTTTCTATGTGTGTAATCGGGGGCTTCCTCATAGCAACCTCAAATTTAAAACTGAATAATATTTTAAAAGGAATAGTGATTTTCTTTTTGATAGCTATTCCCATGATAATAGTAGTCGGTACCGGCGCTCCCCAAGAGTTGCTTCCCATGCTGTTTACAAATCTGATTATAGGCAGCTTGCTGGGATATTTCATTGGCCGTTTTGGAGAAAAACAAATTGGCTAAATATGGATAAATCATAAATTCAGAAAAAGATTTTGAGGTTGTTGGATTAATATATTTGCTGTTTATGAAATATATTTTATCCGCTTTAATATTCGTAATACAAAAAGAGTGATAATGCGGGAATCCTCTTTTTTATTCGAAAATTCCTGCTGTTTATAAACCATATAAATGCTCTCCGGTCTAAAGCACATTGATTTGCCGGTTTTTGCCAAAAGTTCCTTTATCATTTGCTTGAATCGCTTATCCGCATGATATGCCGAATAGCGGCTGATCACTTCCAGCATATGTAAAAGATCATACCAAACCAATGGAAATTTCAATTTGCGAAAATTAGTTCCAATGCCGAACAAATAATATTTTTTCTCCTTCTGTTTCTCCCAATGCACTAAAAGCGCTTCCACCGCTCTCTTTGCCGCCGGGCTTTTTATCGCCTGGCGGTCTTCACTAAATGCTTTGGCAACAATTAAATTTGCATAGGGACAAAAATCGTCTTTTCTACCCGGTCCGCGGAATTTAGACAGTGATCCCCGGCACCGGTATCCATTCTCGTCTACCAGGTTGCGCAGCGTCAGTACGGCTTTTTTCGTATTTTCATCCTTAACACCCATTTTTAATAAGGCGTAAAGAATTGTTGGGAAATCACACAACATCCAGGTTAATTCCGCCTGGCCGCTCCCGCCAAAATGAGTAGGTATGTTCATTAAAATTTCAGGAATTCCTTGTAAATTTGTATGCTTATATATCTGCCGAATAATTTGCGACATGCCGGGATCAGTACTTTGCAGGCCTAAATCCGCCAGCATGGCTAAGCGGTGAATAAGTAAATCCGGCTTATTGTGTTGCCGTAAAACATGCTGAGTCCAGGTTTTACATAGTTTAATGTTTTCCTGAATAAAGGAATCACGCAACAGCATTCCCCTGTCCGCAGCTTTTGGCTCTAATAACTTTTGAGCATTATAGCGTATATAATCATCTTCAGCATTGAGCAGCCATTGTTGGGTTATCTCCGGCCTTACCTTAATTTCACTAAAATACAATTTTTCCGGCCCACAATTGCTCAAGAAATATTGCCCAGGGTAAAATATATACTTCATTAACTACTCTGGGTTTAGGGTCCAAAGAAATTATAATGACTTTTTTTACCTTATATTCATACTAAAAAATACGCAAGTTTTTAATATGCGCGAAACCGCCATTTCCACGGCTTTAACTTCCGGGGCTACTTCATTATCACCTAATATGAAATCAACTTCTAACTGCGAAGCGGTCCGCCAATAGCTTATGGGATAATTTAAGTTGGAGTAATGACTATGGGCCGTAAGTTCCTGAAAAATAAAATGTTCAAATGTCTTTCCAAAGGATTCACTGCGATATTGGATTTTTTCCCGTTTCAAAATAATAAAATCAGCAATCCCCAGTCAAGTATATTTCCAGGCACTATTAGGAGCTATTTTTCCTTTGCAGAGACAGGTCTCCTTGTCCTGACTGTCCTGCAAAAATCCGTCTCTGCAAAGGAAGGGGGCACTTTATTTAAAACATACAGGAAATATTAACAAAAACAAACCGTCCCGGTTCATTGACAATTTTAGGATTTGCTCCGGAACCTCCCACCACATCCCACTCGTAGGAATTGGCTACTGCATATGCCTTATCTAAAATATTCTCAATCCCCACATTGACAACAAAAGGATGATATTCGTATCCTGCCCGGAGGTTAAAAACATTCCATCCCAACACCTCCTGTTCACCTGCATCAGCATCAACATTCCCGGCCTTTTCAGAATGTATCCAGTCTACTATCCCAAAAAAACCGGAATTATCATAACTTAATGCCAACCTGGTTTTCAGCGGAGGAATCTGAGCCAGATCCTGGTCTTCATTATTTAACGGCTGTGTTTCTTTGGTTCCGCGTTGACAGGCAACCGCAGCTTCCAGACTGGTATTATAAACCAGGTCTATCACAATTTTCAGATCCGCCCCATACATGCGGGCATTGATATTCGTCCAGGTCTTAGGCGGACCGGATTGCTGATAAATATAATCCTTTAGCAAACTGTAAAACCCCTTGGCTCGCAGACTAAAACCATTTCTCTCCATCTGGATGCCAATATCCGCCTCAGTGTTTCGCGTAGGCTTCAAATCCGGATTGCCGTAAAAACCGCCGGATGCCTGGAGATACCGTTCAGCGCCTGTTGGTGTCCGGACACTATGCCCTACACCGCCGAATAGGTTAAGCTCATCCGTTAAAAAATATTTCCCGAATATATAACCGCTCGGAAATATTTCGGAATCTTTGTTCGTATCTGTCAGATTTTGACTAAATATCAAAACGCTGTCTTCAAGTTTCTTAGCCTCATTTTGAAACCAATCCCCGCGCAAACCAAAACTCATTAAAACCTTGTCCATTTCCTTGTCCGCTTTGATATAGAGTCCGATGTCCTGCGTTTCCACATCTGGAAATAAATACGGTTTAGTAATTATTCCGGTATCCTTATTAATCTGGAGGCCATTCCATTTGCGCACGTAAAAATCAACGCCATAAGTCAACAAGGCCCAACCACTGTCTTGCTGATTTTCAATTTTAGCGCCTACAAACGAGGTCATGACATCATTAGCCATATATACCGAAACATTCCGGTATTTGTTTGAAGGATCATGTTCCACCTGGTTATAATAGGCCTTTATTTTGATTTTTTTCGAAAAGCTGCCGAAATTTTCCAGCGTATATTCAATTGAACTCATATTGATTTTTTCAGATTCAATATCCATTCCCACCCGGGGTGTCATGATGTCTTTAGCATTGCCATATTTGTAATCCAAAAGCAGGGACTGATTTTCCGTTAGATTGAAGAGCACTTTACCCCAAACATCATGTTTTTGAAAAGCTTTCATATCCCGGGCTTCCTCACTATATCCCGGATTATAATCACTTAATTGATTGCCCGCGCCATCCTGGTACTGCCCGGACTCGGAGTAACTGTAGCCCAATAATCCCCGTACCAGAGAATTTCCTCCATTAACCAGCAATCCTCCGCTGATAAAACCAAAACTTCCATATTTTCCGAAAATATCCGTATTCATGCCTTTCCTGGGTCTGCGGGTTACAATATTAATATTGCCGCCCAGGGCACCGGCCCGAGTCACATCAAAAGGCCCTTGAGTAATTTCCAGGCGTTCAATATTCAATAAACTCAGATGGGACAAAGACGGATCCTTTCTGCTGCCGCAAGCGCCTTCCAAAAGCGTGTCATCTACAAAAAACCCAAGATTGGATTGACTGAATCCCCGAATAGCCACTTCATTGCCATAGGCGCCTTTGCGTATCATAGTAGCTTCTATGTATTCGTCTGATAGGATTTCCGCCAAATCCACTACTTTATGTGCTCTTAACAGCTTGCGATTAATCCGTTCGGTTTCCATACCTTCGCCTGCGGGTTCTGCTTTAATGACAAGCTTATCCATAATATATATTTCCTGAGCCTTTGCCAAAGAGCCGCTTATAAGAACTCCCAGCATACAACCAAGACAGCACAATCCTGTGCTTTTTATGCCGTAAAAAAACATAGTATTCCTCCTGTTTTAAATATTTCATTGGTTTTTAATTATTTAGACGGCAATGGTTGCAGGAGGCGCGCGCGGGGAAAAGCAGAAGTATTTATTCTGCAATAAAAGTGCTTTGCAATGTATTAGAACTACTTTTTGATAAACAATATAAAATGTAAAAAAACTATCCTGTGAAGAAGTCTTAAATATATTTTTCCAAAAACACATCGCACATTTATGCTGCTTGTCCTGGCGGCAATTTTCGGAAATAATTGATTGCTTGAAGTATGGATTGGATTTCGCATTACAAACGCCGTTATTATGACAATGACCGGAACAATGTTGCGCCGAGCAAGTATGAAATACCGGAAAGCAGGAACCAATTGCCAGCCACAGATATTGAACTAAGATCAAAATCGAAATACATTTTTGAATTCGCATAAAAACACCTTCAGGGCGCGTATAGTAACTCTTTATTCTTTATTATAAATTCCCTCTTGGTCGCACAGTAACGCTTGAAAATTTTCTTCATCCGGCGAAGATGGTTTTCCTTACATTTTTATATTCCTGTTTTATTCATCTCATGTTCAAGGCCTCTTTTTTTCTTAATGAAATCCAGGCTATTGCTATCTGAACAATTGCAAAAGCTGAATAAATCATCAGTACAGAAAAACGGCCTTCAGTTAACCAATTAGCTCTTCCCATTTTTGCATACATAAAAACCGGCGTAACTATTAACAGCAGTATGGGAATTATAATATTCAGTTTATGCCAGATTACGCGTCCGGTATTTTTGTCACGCTCTTTCAGTGATAACATACCGGTAAGAATCGTCAGAATTGCCGGGATCGCGCCATGCGCTATAGCACCGAAATGCAGATAACCTGCTGACACAAAGATAATCTTTACTACCAGATACATCAGGCCGATAATCATATAACTATAATATGTTTTTTTATTTTGCATGTTTTTTATCCTCCGATTAATAAATAGCCATTATTGATATTTAACCAACAAATGTTGGTATAACCGATTTTCAGTATTTTCAATTAGTCTTTCCTGCCCGGGTAAAAACCGCCTTAGTTTTATCTCCCAGCAGCACAGCCTCTTCTATTTGAAAATTATATTTTTCAATAAACGCAGTTAAATTTCCAAGTCCAAAGTTAGTTGCGGATTTAGGCGGTTTGCCATAAGTTTTAAGATAACGAACAATCATTCCAATTTTACTAAAAAATCTCATGCCATCACCGGTAAAATCCAAAAGAAGTAAAATACCCCCCGGTTTAAGAACACGCCTTGCTTCCTGAAGCGCTCTTCCCGGATCAGAGATTACATGGATCAGATTCGCCATAAAAACAGAATCAAAGGATTCATCTTCGTAATGCAGATTAAGGCAGTCCGCTTTCTCCAATTCAATTTCCGGATTGCCTTTTAAGGCGTTTTTTACTGCCCCTAGCATTTCCCCGGAAAAATCAGTGGCAATTATATTGTCAGCGCCGGTTGCTATAGCCTGTGTGTACATACCATTTCCGCAGCCAAGTTCCAGCAGGCTGCCCAGATTTTTCTGCCGCTG
Source organism: bacterium (assembly GCA_021108215.1). Lineage (NCBI taxonomy): Bacteria > bacterium. The sequence goes on from JAIORK010000006.1 coordinate 119,971, forward strand.
CAATTTTTCTTTAACTATGCCGATTGTTTCCGCGCCGACTACATATTCATTTCTTTTATCAAAATCCTCGGCAAATTTTGACCAGTAGGTTTCCTTTTGTCCCGGTATTAATGACATAATTTCCCTCCTGGTAATTTGTTAGTTATGGAAAAGTTGTCATACCCGAATAAATTTATCGGGTATCCAGTGACTTTTAAGCCTTTGAAAATCAAAGCCGCTGGATTCCGCCCCGATTAACTACATACCGGGGTGACGAAATGCCGGAATGACGATGCAACAAATAAACGAAACATCCTTTCCGTAACAGGAACTATTTAGTAATCTTAAAAGTCATTAATGCTCTCAATTTTTCACTTCCTTTATCAAATTCCCGTTTTCTCAGCGATAGTGACCTCAAGCCCAAGGGAGAATTAACTATTCAGGA